>NZ_DASRBZ010000209.1:0-2356 GCF_035653355.1 Mycobacterium sp.
CTCGCGGGAGACGTTCGCCGTCGCGGTCGAGTCCAACGCCTACGACGACCCGGCCGAAGTGCGTCGTATCGAGCATCAGGTGGCCCACGAGGTTGTCGCCGAGGTCGACGTGCGGCCCCGCAACGTCGTCGTGCTGGGACCCGGCACCATTCCCAAGACGCCGTCGGGCAAGTTGCGCCGGGCCAATTCCGTCACACTGGTCACCTAGGGTTCGCGCCGCATCGCGCGGAGCAGTAGGGCGGCGAGCAGACGCAGAATTGCACACGCGGGGCGCGCGCAGTGCGATTCTGCGTCTGCTCGCGCCACCTAAGTCAGCGCGGCGGCGATCTCCCTGGCCGCTGCATCGCCGTAGGCATCGGCCAACCGCGCCACGGCGACCTCGCGGTCCCACTCCCACTCCTGCGTGCCGGTGGACTCCAGCACCAGCACGGCGACCAGCGAGCCCAACTGGGCCGAACGCTCCAGGCCCAGGCCGGCGCTTCGGCCGGTGAGGAAACCGGCCCGGAACGCATCACCCACCCCGGTGGGGTCGACCTGGCTGGTTTCCGGTACCACGTCGACATGTATCACGGTGCCGTCCGGGTCGACCAGGTCCACCCCCTTGGCGCCGAGTGTGGTGACCCGCAATCCCACCTGCGCCATCACGTCGGCTTCCGACCAGCCGGTCTTGGACAACAACAGGTCCCACTCGTAGTCGTTGGTGAACAGGTAGGTGGCGCCGTTGATCAGCCTGCGAATCTCCTCGCCACTCAACCGCGCCAGCTGCTGAGATGGGTCGGCGGCAAATGCCAGACCAAGCTTGCGGCACTCCTCGGTGTGCAAGAACATCGCGTCCGGGTCGTTGGCTCCGACGATGACCAGCTCAGGGGTGCCGATCGCGGAAACCACGTTGGCCAAGGAGATTTCACGCGCTTGCGACATGGCGCCCGGATAGAACGACGCGATCTGGGCCATCTCCCGGTCGGTGGTGCAGACGAAACGTGCGGTGTGGGCCGTCGTCGAGATCAGCACGTGGTCGCAGTTGACGCCGTGCGCCTGCAGCCAGTCGCGATAGTCGGTGAAGTCGTCGCCGGCCGCACCGACGAGCGCGACGTCCCCTCCCAGCACGCCGATGGCGTACGCCATATTTCCGCCCACACCGCCGCGGTGGATGACCAGGTCGTCGACCAGGAAGCTCAGCGACACTTTCTGCAGGTGCTCGGCCAGCAGCTGCTCGGAGAACCGGCCCGGAAACCGCATCAGATGGTCGGTTGCAATCGAACCGGTCACCGCAATCGTCACGAAAAGTCCACCCTTCATTCGTAAGCTCGTCTAGCTAAGACTACTCAGGCTAGCCGCCACCAGGACGTCCCGGCCAGCGGCCAGGCGTGCGCTAGCCTGCCAAGGGAGCTCACCGGAAGCCGAACGCTGTCGGCGACACTCGTCGCCCCGTCAACACGGTAGGAGAACTATCGATGGCCGCTCCGCATTCGCCGAACCACGGAGTCGGCGCCGAAGGACCGGCCTACATGGAACCCCACCCCAGCCAGCCGATTCCCCCGCAACCGGCCTACGCCGGCCCGCCGGCGGGCGAAGCAGCGCCTCCGTCGGCCGCCTACCCGGGCGGGTTGCCGCCGCCGGTGCCCTACCCGAGACGACAGCGCCGCCGATGGATCATTGCCGGCGTAGTGGCATTGGCGCTGATCGCGGCGATGGCAGCCGCCATCGCCCTCGGGACGCACGAGAATCGGGCCACTGTTGGCGGCCCTTTATCGGAGGCCACGGCTAAGACCGCGATTCAGGGCTATCTGGATGCGCTGGAGAACCGCGACATCGACACCATCGCCCGCAACACGTTGTGTGGCATCTATGACGCGGTGCGGGATCGCCGCTCCGACCAGGCGCTGGCCAAACTCAGCAGCGACGCGTTCCGCAAGCAGTTCTCGCAGGCCGAGGTCACCTCGATCGACAAGATCGTCTACTGGTCGAACTACCAGGCCCAGGTGCTATTCACAATGCGAGTCCGGCCAGCAACCGGCGGACCCACTCGTGACAAGGTGCAGGGGCTCGCGCAGTTACTGTTCCAGCACGGTCAGGTGCTGGTGTGTTCCTACGTGTTGCGAACGGCGGGCAGCTACTAGCCGCCGGCTACTCAGTTGAACGAGTCGCCGCAGGCGCACGAACCCGTGGCGTTGGGGTTGTCGATGGTGAAGCCCTGCTTCTCGATGGTGTCGACAAAGTCGATCGATGCGCCTTGCAGGTACGGCGCGCTCATCCGGTCTACGGTCAGCGTGACGCCACCGAACTCTGCGGTCAGGTCACCGTCGAGGGTGCGGTCGTCGAAAAACAGGTTGTAGCGCAGCCCGGCGCAGCCCCC
>NZ_DASRBZ010000210.1:0-10421 GCF_035653355.1 Mycobacterium sp.
CCGAATCACCCGCTTTGACGTATTCCGGTCCGGCTGAGGACGGCTCAGCTCAAGTGCAGCGCAACGGCGGCGCGCAGAAGACGCCGGCCGGGGTGCCTGCCGGCGGCAGTCGACGCGAACGGCGCGAAGCCGCACGCCGGCAGGGTCGCGGACCCAAGCCGCCGAAATCGGCGAAGAAGCGGTAACCGCCCTTCCCTCAAGGATTTGAGGCAAACGCCTCATGCGCCCACGCCGCGGGCGGCTGCAGCATCGTGGGCGTGACTACTACCGTCAGCATCAGCGAGCCAGCGCAGTTCGCCCGCAACGTCGAGGAAAATCCGGTACTGCCCACGGCCACCTGCGAACGGGTGTCGGGTTACGGTGTGATGGGCTTGCCCTTTCGCTCAGGACACGTGCTCGGTTTGCGCCGATGGACCGCGTCGTCGGTAGGCGAGGCCTTCACATCCATCTGGCATCGTGATCCGGCCGGCAGGTGGACGTTCTACGAGTCGGCGCCGTGTGAGGTGGCTTGTAGCCGCTACTTCGGCGCCGACGTGCAGCGCGCCCGACACATATCCATCGGGCTCGAATGGAAAACGCCGCGGCGGCTGCGTATTTGCACTCTCGACGACGCCACGGTCGACTGGACGATCCAGCTCGGCTCCACGCCGGTGACTCGCGCGATGAATCTGGTCGGCTCCGCGATGCCGAACACGTTGTGGCGCTCGCGTTCGGTCCTGTCACTGATGGGCCACGTCGCGGGCCGGGCCCTCCGCGCCGGCACGGTCAGGCTGAGCGGGCAGACATCCAATGGCCAGCACTTCGATGCCAATCCGCTGCGGATCTGGTATGTCACCGACAGCACTGCGGTGGTCGAAGGCCAGGACCTCGGCCCGGTCGGGCCGCTGGAAGAGCAAGCACACCTAGCCGACTTCTACTTACCACAGCGGGGGATATTCGCGATCGGCCGCGTATTCGTGGAACCTACGCGAGAATGAGCGCGCCGGTCACCCGATGTGCAATGCCACCACTTGCCACCTGTTGCCGTCGGCGGCTGGTAGTTGTTCGACGCGGCAGGCGATGGCATGTACGCGGCGGCCCCGGCTGTAGGTGCCGAACACCTCGGCCGCTGTCGCCGCATCGCCCGGTCCGACCGCTTGTAGGCGCACCCGGCGCAGCACCGCTGCCTCACGGCGACCGGCCGCACCGGGGTTGAGCGCGAGCACCGAGTCGACAAGCCCTGCTGTGAGCAGCGGACGCAACTGGGTTATCGGCCTGCGCCGGTCGATGACCTCCAGCACGCGGCGCAGTGCCGCATCGGCGAAATCTGCGGCCGCCCGCAGCGTCGGCGACATGGCTACTGCCGGGTGGTGTCCGGCTGACCGGGCTGATGCCCGCGCGCCGGGACGCCGCAGCGCCGTCGCGGAAACCGGCCTACAGTGCTGCACGTCGCGCGGCGGCGGCTCGTAGTCTACAACGGGCACGACGGCAACGCAGCGGTCGAGATTAACTGTCAAGAGTGCACCCTCCAGCGCTCGGTCGAACAGAAGCAGGCCTGCTGGAGAGTGGCAGACATTTCGGTTGCGGCGACCCGCTGCCCCCGGCTGCGCCGCGGCTTGCGATCGCCAAGTGTGATCATCATCGCACAACCGACGTTTCCGCGTACCCGCCCTGCACACCCCCTGAGCTGGCGGTTACGGTGAGCGACGACCGGTAGGTGAAGTGCACCAAACATCAAGGGGGACGGGCTGTGCCGCGGTTGTCCACGTCGGACGCCTCCTTCTATCGCCTGGAGAACAGCGCCACGCCGATGTATGTCGGCTCGCTGTCGATCCTGCGGCGCCCGCGCACCGGGTTGAGCTACGAGACGCTGCTGGAAACCGTTGAGCAGCGGCTGCCGCAAATACCGCGCTACCGCCAGAAAGTCCGCGAAGTCACGATGAACCTGGCCAGGCCGGTGTGGGTCGACGACCGTGACTTCGACATCACCTACCACATCCGGCGCTCCGCGCTGCCCTCCCCGGGCAGTGACGAGCAGCTGCACGAGCTGATCGCGCGTCTGGCTGCGCGGCCATTGGATAAGTCGCGGCCGCTGTGGGAGATGTACCTGGTCGAAGGGCTGGCCAAAAACCGCATCGCGCTCTACACGAAGTCACACCAAGCGCTGATCAACGGCATGAATGCGCTGGAGATCGGCCACGTCATCGCCGACCGGACGCGGCGTCCGCCGACGTTCCCCGAGGACTTCTGGGTGCCTGGCCGCGACCCCGGCACTACCCGTCTGCTGTTGGGCGCCATCGGTGACTGGGTGTCGCGGCCGGGATCTCAGCTGCAAGCCGTCCGCTCCGGACTGGTCGAGGCGGTCACCAATTCGAGGTTGGTGATCGACGTGGGCCGGCGGCTGGTCAACGTCGTGCGCACAGTTGCGCGGGGCACAGCGCCCAACAGCCCGCTCAATGCCCCGGTCTCGCGCAATCGACGGTTCACGGTTGCGCGGGGGCGGCTCGAGGACTACCGCGCGATACGGGCACGCTACGACTGCGACGTCAACGATGTGGTGTTGGCCGTCATCACCGGCGCACTGCGTAACTGGCTGCTGTCGCGCGGTGAGGCGGTGGCGCCGCCCGCAACCATCCGTGCGATGGCGCCCATGTCGGTCTATCCCGACGACGAGTTCGACGCCTCCAGTCCCGGACAAGCGATCAGCCAGGTGACACCGTTCCTGATCGACTTGCCGGTGGGGGAGGGCAACGGAGTGATACGGCTCTCCCAGATCGCCCATGCCACCGAGTCGAATCCCACAGCGGCCAGCCTGGTCGACGCCCGCAGCATCGTCACGCTGTCGGGATTTGCGCCACCGACCTTGCACGCGATGGGGATTCGGGTGGCCACCAACATGTCGGCGCGGTTGTTCAACCTGCTGATCACGAACGCGCCCGGCGCGCAGTCGCAGATGTATGTCGCCGGGGCCAAACTGCTGGAGACCTACGCGGTTCCGCCGCTACTGAACAACCAGGTGCTGGCCATCGGTGTGACGTCGTACAACGGCATGCTGTATTTCGGGATCAACGCCGACCGCGAAGCGATGAGCGACGTCGACGTGCTGCCCTCGCTGTTAGCTGAGTCGCTCGAAGAATTGCTGGAAGCCGCAAAGTAGCCGACGCGCGCACCTATGAAGCCGAATTGCATTGGCTGCAAACGGAATTCGTCAAATGCAGAAGAGCTGGCCGCGCGTCGGGAGTTCATCGAGTGGCTATCAGGGTCCGCCCCGCGAATTGTTCAGGTATGTCGATGATCACGTCGCAACATTGCTGGTCGAGCGCGAGTGGGCCGTTACAGTCGGCTGATGCGGGTCTATGTCCCGGCGACGCTGGCGATGCTGCAGCAGTTGGTCGCCGACGGTTCATTGCGGCCCGTCAACGGCACCGCGTTCGCGGTCACACCGGCGCTGCGCGAGTCCTATGCCGAGGGTGACGACGAGGAGCTCGGCGAGGTCGCCCTGCGAGAGGCCGCGCTGGCTTCGCTGCGGCTGCTGGCCGGCGGCGAGGATTCCGATGACGAGTTGCCGCCGCGGCGCGTGGTGCTGGTCGCCGACGTCGACGATGTGACGCTTCGCCCGGACCTCGACCACGCGGTGGTGCGGCTGGCCGGACCTGTAGCTATCAGCGATGTCGTCGCGGCATTTGTCGACAATGCTGCGGCCGAAGCCGCAGTGACAGCAGCGATTGCGGCCATCGACGCCGCCGACCTCGGTGACGAGGATGCCGAGCTGCTGGTCGGCGACGCCCAGGACCACGATCTGGCCTGGTACGCCGCCCAGGAACTGCCGTTCCTGCTCGAGCTGCTCTAGCCATGGCTGGATACGGAGCCGTAGGTTACGCTACCGTAGGTTTGTCAGGTGGGCGGAAGCCGCATGCCGCACAGTCAGCAGGAGCTTCCTATGGAACCAACGAAGAAGAAGATCCCGAAAATCACCGCCGACGTCGTCGACACTGACCAGCCGACCGTCGTCGGCGCGGACAGGCATCCGGGCTGGCACATGCTGCGCCGGATCGCCACCAGGATCACGACGCCGCTGTTGCCCGACGACTATCTGCACCTGGCCAACCCGCTGTGGTCGGCCCGGGAACTGCGGGGTCGGATCGTCGAGGTCCGCCGCGAGACGCGCGACTCGGCAACGCTGGTCATCAAGCCCGGGTGGGGTTTTAGCTTCGATTATCAGCCCGGTCAGTACATCGGCATCGGATTGCTGGTGGACGGGCGCTGGCGGTGGCGATCGTATTCGCTGACGTCAAGCCCGGTGACGGCGTCGCGCACGGTGACGATCACCGTCAAGGCAATGCCCGAAGGTTTCCTGTCCACCCACCTCGTTGACGGCGTCGCGCCCGGGACAGTCGTCCGGCTGGCCGAGCCGCAGGGAAATTTCGTGCTGCCCGACCCCGCGCCGCCGGCCATCCTGTTTCTGACCGCGGGAACCGGCATCACGCCGGTGATGTCGATGCTGCGGACGCTGGTGCGCCGCGACCAGATCACCGACATCGTCCACCTGCATTCGGCACCCACCGAATCCGACGTGATGTTCGCCGCCGAACTGGCCGAGCTGCAACGCGAACACGCGGGTTATCGGCTGCGGTTGCGCGCGACCCGCACGGAGGGCCGGCTCGACCTTGCCCGCCTCGATGAGGAAGTGCCCGACTGGCGGGAACGGCAGACGTGGGCATGCGGCCCTGAAGGCATGCTCACCCAGGCGGAGAAGATGTGGTCGGCGGCGGGCGTGGCGCAACGGCTGCACCTGGAGCGGTTCGCGGTGTCGCGGGCCGCCCCCGCCGGAGCGGGCGGGACGGTCACGTTCGCCCGCAGTGGTCGCACCGCGGCGGCAGACGCGGCGACGTCGTTGATGGACGCGGGCGAGCGGGCGGGGGTGCAGATGCCGTTCGGGTGCCGGATGGGCATCTGCCGGTCGTGCGTGATTCCGCTGCTCGACGGCCACGTCCGCGACCTGCGGACCGGCGTGGAACACGAAGCCGGAACGCGGGTGCAGACCTGCGTTACCGCCGCGTCCGGCGACTGCGTACTCGACATTTAAGCGATTCTCAGCTGCTACCCGCTGGTAACTTACGGTTTCGTAGGTTACGATAGCGTAGGCAGCGATTCCACGACTGCAGGAAGGCAAAGTATGGCCGTCACTGACATCGAGGTATTCGCGCATCTCACGGATGCCGACATCGAAAACTTGGCCGTCGAGCTCGACGCAATCCGCCAAGACATCGAAGACTCCCGCGGCGAGCGCGACGCCCGCTACATCCGCCGCACCATCGCCGCACAGCGCGCACTGGAAGTCACCGGTCGCTTGTTGCTGGCGGCCAGCTCGCGACGCACGGCCTGGTGGGCAGGCGCGGCAACACTGGGCGTGGCCAAGATCGTCGAGAACATGGAGATCGGCCACAACGTCATGCACGGCCAGTGGGACTGGATGAACGACCCCGAGATCCACTCGACAACCTGGGAGTGGGACAACCTCGGGGCCTCCAAGCACTGGCGGTACAACCACAACTTCGTGCACCACAAGTACGCCAACATCCTCGGTATGGACGACGATGTCGGCTACGGCCTGCTGCGCGTCACCCGCGACCAGCGCTGGAAGCGCCACAACCTGTTCAACCTGGTCTTCAACACCATCCTCGCGGTTGCGTTCGAATGGGGCGTCGGCTTGCAGCACGTAGAGCTCGGCAAGATCTTCAAGGGCCGGGCGGCCCCAGAAGAGAGCCGGGTTCGAATCCATGAGTTCGGGCGCAAAGCCGCTCGGCAGCTGGTCAAGGACTACGTCGCGTTCCCTGCGCTGACCTCCCTGTCGCCCGAAGCGACGTACATGTCCACGCTGAAGGCCAACTTCACGGCCACTGTGATCCGCAACCTGTGGGCCAACGCGGTGATTTTCTGCGGGCATTTCCCCGACGGAGCCGAGAAGTTCACCAAGACCGACATGGCCGGCGAGTCCAAAGGCCAGTGGTACTTGCGGCAGATGCTGGGCAGCGCCAACTTCAACGCCGGGCCGGTGATGCGGTTCATGAGCGGCAATTTGTGCCACCAAATCGAACACCATCTGTATCCCGATCTGCCGAGCAACCGGCTCGCCGAGATTTCGGTGCGGGTGCGCGAGATCTGCGACAAGTACGACTTGCCCTACACGACCGGCCCGTTCCTGCTGCAGTACGCCAAGACGTGGCGGACCATTGCCAAACTGTCGCTGCCGAACAAGTACCTGCGCGACACCGCCGACAACGCCCCGGAGACCCGCAGCGAGCGCATGTTCGCAGAGCTGGAACCCGGTTTCGCGGGCACTGATCCTGCCACCGGACGCCGGCGCGGCCTGAGGACCGCGATTGCTACCGTGCGGGGCTGGCGACGGAGCAGGCGCGCCAAGGCGCTTGGTGCCGAAAGCGGCGACGACCTGGCGGCCTAACTGCTCGTCTGATTGCCGCGCGTCAACTGAGCCGACGACGGGCACTCAGACACCATGAGTGTCGTAGTGGTTGGCCAGATCGGCCGTGATCTAGTGCTGCGCTGCGCTGAATTGCCCGAGAGCGGCGGATCCGCGCCGGTCGTGGAGCGGCGCGAAGTGCTGGGCGGCAAGGGCGCCAATCAGGCTGTTGGCCTGGTCCAACTCGGCGTACCCGTCGCACTGATTGGCGTGGTCGGTGATGACCCGCCGGGGGCGTCGGTGCTGCAGCAGGCTTCTGACGACGGCATCGACACCCGCGGAGTCGTCCAGCGGGGCGACACCGCACTGCTGGTCGACGTGGTCGATGCACCCGGGAGCCGGCGGCTGTTGGAAGACATACCGGACAGCTCGTTGGTCACCGTCGACGACCTTGACCGATCAGCCGCTGTCTTCGACGCCGCCGACATCGTCTCGCTGCAACTGCAACAGCCGCCCGAGACCGTGCTGGCCGCCGCTCGCCGCGCCCACGAGCGCGGCGCACGAGTGGTAGCCGACGGCGCTCCCGAGCAGAGCATCCGCGACGAGCTGATGCAGTGGGTGCAGGTCATCCGAGCCGACGCCAAGGAAGCCGAGCTGATGGCCGGTGAGCCTGTCGACTCGGTGCCCGCAGCAACGGATTGGGCCCAGCGGTTGCTCGACACCGGGCCAGAGCTGGTGGCCGTCGCCATACCGGACGCCGGGGATCTGGTGGTCTGGCCTGACGGCAGCCACCTCTTTCCGTTGTCGAAAGTAGGGGTGGTCGATCCGACCGGCGCCGGCGACGCGTTTGTGGCCGGACTGATCGCCGCACTGCGCAAAGGTGCCCCGCCGGATGCGGCCGGCGAGCTGGCTGTCGCCGCGGCCAGCTCCACCGTGCAGCGGCTCGGCGGGCGGCCCGACTTGACCGCGCTGACGAGCTGACGAGGGCTGCCGAGAACGCCAAGCGCCTTCCCCCCGCGAGCGGGCGCTTTTGTACACCTGAAGCGGCGTGTCGGCGTACAGACACGCCCGCTCGGCCTAGCTTTCGCGCAGCGCGGCCAGCAGCCGCCGGGCCGCGGCGACGCGCCGCGCAGCCGGTCCGGTGAGAGCGTCGAGCGCGCACTCCGGATCAGCGGGCGGCCCCAAGTGTCCACAGCCGCGGGGGCAGTCCTGAATTGCCTCTGCCAGATCGGTAAACGCCATCAGCACGTCCTCGGGTGCGATGTGCGCCAACCCGAACGTGCGGATCCCCGGCGTGTCGATCACCCAGCCGCCGCCGGGTAACGGCAACGCCACCGACTGTGTCGAGGTGTGCCGCCCCTTACCGATGTTGGTCACCTCCGCGACTGCCCGGTTCGCTTCTGGCACAAGACGATTGACCAGAGTCGACTTGCCGACTCCGGAATGGCCAAGCAGCACGCTGAGCTTTCCGGTAAGCAGGTCCACCGTTGCATCCAGCGGATCGTCGCGGCCGGCGGCGACCACGCTGAGGTCGAGGTCGGCGAATTCTTCGGCGAACGGCCGGGCGGGCGCGAGGTCGGTTTTGGTCAGGCACAGGATCGGTTGCAGCCCACCGGCGTACGCAGCGATCAGCGCCCGGTCCACCAGACCGGTGCGTGGTGGCGGGTCCGCCAGCGCCACCACGATCATCAGCTGGTCAGCATTGGCGACCACGACCCTCTCGGTGGGATCGGTGTCATCGGCGGTGCGCCGCAACACGGTTCGCCGCGGTCCGCGCCGCACGATGCGCGCCAGGGTGTCCGGCCGCCCGGACAGATCGCCGACGACGTCGACGTCGTCGCCGACGACAATGGGGGTGCGGCCGAGTTCGCGTGCCCGCATGGCGGTGACGCGACGCTCGGGGTCGTCGTCGAGCGCACATCGCCAGCGGCCGCGGTCGACGCTGACCACCATGGCCAGCTGGGCGTCGGCATGTTCGGGGCGGACTTTGGTGCGCGGCCGAGAGCCTCGTCCGGGGCGGACCTTGACGTCGGACTCGTCGAAGTCGCCTGGCCTCAAGCCGAGGACCCCTGATCGGCCAGCATGTCGGCCCATAGTTGCGGAAAGCCGGGCAGTGTCTTGGCGGTGGTGGCGATGTCCTCCACTTCCACTCCGGCTACCCGTAACCCGACGATCGCGCCGGCAGTGGCCATCCGGTGATCGGCGTAGGAGTGCCAGATGCCTGGCCGCAGCGGTGTCGCGGTGATCACCAGCCCGTCCGGTGTCTGCTGGCAGTTTCCGCCGAGCCCGTTGATCTCGGCGCTCAGCGCCGCGAGCCGGTCGGTCTCGTGGCCGCGCAGATGCGCGATGCCGGTCAGTCTCGACACCGATCCCGGCGCCGCCAGCGCCGCGAGAACCGCCACCGTCGGCGTCAGCTCGCCGACTTCACGCAAGTCAACGTCGAAGCCGCCGTACTCGCGCGGCCCACGTACTTCGAGGTAGGAATCTGCTTGTGTTACAACGGCATTCAGGCGCTTCAAGATATCCAGGATGATGTCGGCCGGCTGGATGCTCGCAGATGGCCAGCCGGTGATTCGCACGGCGCCGCCGCTGACCACGGCCGCCGCCAGAAACGGAACGGCGTTGGAGAGATCCGGTTCGATGTCCCAATGCCGAGCGGCCACAGGGGCGGGGCGCACCCGCCAAAGGTTCGGCGTCGAATCGTCGACGTCTACCCCGGCTTGTCGCAGCATCGCCACCGTCATGGCGATGTGCGGCGCCGACGGCAGCGTCGATCCGGTGTGCTCGACGGTGAGCCCTTCGGTGAACGCGGGAGCGCACAGCAGCAGGCCCGACACGAACTGCGACGACGCGGACGCATCGATGCGCACCATGCCGCCGGTGACCCTGCTCGCGCCGCGCACCCGAAACGGCAGTCCATCGCCCTCGACGTCGACACCCAGACCGCGCAGCGCATCCAGCAGCGGCGCAATCGGCCGGGCCCGGGCCTGTGCGTCGCCGTCGAACTCCACCGTCACGTCGGTCAGCGCGGCCAGTGGCGGCACAAACCGCAGCACAGTGCCGGCCAGCCCGCAATCGACCCGGGCGTCGGGCACCGGGGAGAGCGCGCCGCTGATACTCAGGTCCGTGCCGGACCCGCCGACGTGCAGCCCCAGGGTAGTGAGGGCCCCGATCATCAGGTCGGTGTCGCGGCTGCGCAGCGCGCCCCGGATCGACGAGCCACCTTGGCCGCTCGCGGCCGCCAGCGCCGACAGCACCAGAGCGCGGTTGGTCTGCGACTTCGAGCCGGGCACGGTCACGGTCGCAGACACCGGAATCGGTGTGCAGGGCGCCGTCCACAGCTGGCTGGTCACACGACCATCATGGCTTGTCGGCCGCTGTTCTGCGGGTAGGCCCGGCACTATGGAAGGTATGTGCGGACGATTCGCGATGACGACCGATCCGGCGAAGCTGGCCGAGAAGATCAAGGCGATCGACGAGGCCACCGGATCTCAGGGGGCTTCGCCCGCGCCGAACTACAACGTGGCGCCGACGACGACGATCGCGACGGTGGTTCGTCGCCACGACGAACCCGATGACGAACCGACTCGGCGGGTGCGGCTGATGCGGTGGGGGCTGATTCCGCCTTGGGTCAAGACCGGGCCCGACGGAGCGCCGGATTCCAAAGGGCCGCAGCTGATCAACGCCCGCGCCGACAAAGTCACCACCTCGCCGGCGTTTCGCGCGAGCGCCAAATCCAAGCGGTGCCTGGTCCCGATGGACGGCTTTTTCGAATGGCATGCCAATCGCGAGCCGGGCAAAAAGACCCGCAAAACGCCGTATTTCATCTACCGCGAAGACGGTGAACCGCTATTCATGGCGGGCCTGTGGTCGGTTTGGAAACCGGGTCAGCAGCCGGCAGAAGACGCGCCGCCACTGCTGACCTGCACGATCATCACCACCGACGCGGTCGGCGAACTCGCGCGTATCCACGACCGGATGCCGCTGGTCGTGGCCGAACGCGACTGGGACCGGTGGCTGG
>NZ_DASRBZ010000211.1:0-7589 GCF_035653355.1 Mycobacterium sp.
CACGGCGCCCCGGTGACGCCGCAGATCAATCCGAACATCCTCGCAATCGGCGGTGATCTGTCCATGATGGTCGCCCCGACCGACGAGCAGGCGGTCGAACGCATCGGAAAGGGCGGCGGATTCTTCGCGTTCGGCATCATGCACTACTACATGACGGGTATGCACACGCCCGGACGGACCGGCGTGTGGAAGAGATATCTCGAAGAGATCGAGAAGGATCCGACGGTCGCCTACGGGCCCGGCCGAGGGCCGATCGGCAGCCCGGCCACGGTTCGCGAGTTCCTTCGCGGCTACGAGGAGAGCGGCGTGGACGAGCTCATCCTGCTGCTGACCCCGCGCAGCCACGAGGCGACGATGGAGTCCATCGAGCTGATGGGCAAGCAGGTGTTGCCCGAGTTCATCGAACGCGACGAAAAGGCAAGGGCCGAAAAGGCGAAGCGGCTTGAGCCGATCATCGAAAAGGTCGAAGCGCGCCGGCCCGCATCGCAGGCTCCTGAGTTCGACGAGAGCTATGCGTTCGGCGGCCTGCCCACCGGTCGAGACCACTACACCGCCAATGAGGTGTCGCTGGCGATGGATGAAATGAACGCCGGCATCGAGCAAGCGGCCCAGAAACTCAAGGAAGAAGGGTGGGCCAGCAGAAACCCGACCGCCGACCAGCAGCGAACCACGTGACCCATGGCACAGATCGACGAACTTTGGCGCTACGACGGTCGCCGGGCGGTAGTGACCGGATGTTCGTCGGGCATCGGCGCGCACGTCGCCCAGCAGCTCACCGAGCTCGGCGCCGACGTGGTCGGACTCGACATGCGCCACCCCACGTTCGACATCGCCGAATTTCACCAGCTTGACCTCACCGAGCCGGCCTCCATCGACCGCGCCGTCACCTCGATCGGCGACCAGGTCGATTCGTTGTTCAACATCGCCGGCGTCTCCTCCGGGATCGGCGACCCGTTGCGGGTCGTCGCCATCAACTTCCTCGGTCTGCGCCACCTCACCGAGGCCATCACGCCCACGATGTCGGCGGGCTCCACCGTCGTGAGCGTGTCGTCGCTCGCGGCTGCCTCCTACCGGGAGCACCAGGAGGAGGTGGCCGGGCTGCTGCATACGCAGACGGCGGCCGAGGGGATAGATTGGTGTCGCGCTCATCCCGATGCACTGGCCGACGGAGGCTACCGGTTGTCGAAAGAGGCGATCATCCTCTACACAATGAAGAACACCGTGCCCTTGGGCGCCAAAGGCATTCGCATCAACTGCACCGGGCCGGGCGTCACCGAAACGCCGATACTCGATCAGCTGCGTGCCGCGTACGGCCAGCAGTACCTCGACGACATCCCTAAACCACTGGGCCGCAACGCTGAACCCGCGGAACAGGCTGCGGTGCTGGTTTTCCTGAACAGTCAGGCGGCCAGCTACATCACCGGCCAAGTCGTATGGGTGGACGGCGGAAACATCGGCGCTGCGATCGCCCGCGGCCTCGAGAAGGGACCGGCTCCGTGGCCAGCCTGACCGAGTTTCGCAAGGTTGCCCGTGAGGTCTGTAACTGGGGGCGCTGGGGCGAGGACGACGAACTGGGCACCCTTAACTTCATCACCGCCGACAAGGTCACCGAAGCGGCACGCCTGGTCAAGCACGGCAAGGTCTTCGCCCTCGGCGTCGACTTCGGGTCGGGCGGCCCGCAGGGCGCGTTTCAGTTCCGGCACAACCCCATGCACGTCATGACCGTCGACGGCGGCGACGCCAGCACCTTGGTGCGCTATGGCCCCGAGTGGGCCCGCAACACCGTCGCACACCAACTGAGCGGGTACTTCCAGGACAACCCGTTCCGGTTCAACGACGACATGATCATCATGCCGCTGCAGGCCGCCACCCAGTGGGATGCGTTGTCACACGTCTACTACGACGACCAGCTCTACAACGGCTTTCCGGCAAGCTCGGTGACCAGCTTCGGGGCATACCACTGCGGTATTGACAAGGTCGACGGCAAAGGCATCACGTCGCGCGGTGTGCTGCTCGACCTCGTCCGGCACCGCGGCGTGGAAACCTTTCTGGAGCCGGGCAATCCGGTCACACCCGAGGAGCTGGACGAGGTTGTTCGGTCTCAGCACGTGACTGTCGGTCGAGGTGACATCGTTTTGATCCGCACGGGTTGGTGGGCAAGGTTTCTCAGCACCGGCGACGGCAGCGAGCCTGGCTCCGGATTGGATTGGCGGTGCGCCTCGTGGTTCTACGAGCGTGATGTCGCGGCTGTCGCCGCCGACAACCTCATGGTGGAAGACCCGGTATCCGGGGTCGAGGGTACGTTTTTGCCGATGCACATGCTCTGCCTGCGCGACATGGGCCTGATGCTCGGCGAATACTGGGACCTCACCGCGCTGGCCGAAGACTGCGCCGCCGACGGTGTCTACGAATTCCAGCTTATCGCCCCACCACTGAGGGTCGTTGGCGCCGTGGGCTCCCCGGTGAATCCGATCGCAATCAAGTAAGTAGGTGGCTTCATGACTGCAAGCAAGACCGAAGGGCCGCTCATCGTCGGGATCGGTGGGACCTTACGGCCGAACTCGTCGACCGAACGGGCACTGCGCTACTGCCTGGCGGCCGTCGAGCGACAGGGCGGACGCACCAAACTGTACTGCGGCAAGGATCTTGATCTGCCGATGTACAGTCCGCACGAGCTGGAACGCACCCCGAAGGCCGCGGAATTGGTTCGCGCGCTTCGAGACGCCGACGCTGTTGTGGTGGCCTCACCCGGATACCACGGCAGCGTGTCGGGGCTGATCAAAAACGCCCTCGACTACATCGAAGACTTGCGCGAAGACCCGCGGGTGTATCTCGACAACACGCCTTGGGGCTGCATCACCTGTGCATACGGCTGGCAGGCTTCAGTCGGCACCCTCAACCATCTGCGCAGCATCGGACACGCGCTGCGTGCCTGGCCAACTCCACTCGGCGTGGCGATCAACTCCGCGGACCGGATCTGGGATGAGAACGGCGAATTGACCGATATGACGATCAAGGGCCAACTTGAGTTGCTCGCCACGCAATTGGTCACGTTTGCACCTCCTGCCCGCGGGACGGCATGAGCCGCGCCGGCGACGATGCAGGGGGGGTGCCCCCAGCCGCGCAGCGGCGAGGGGGACGAAGCGATGAGGAGGAGCGGCGCAGTTAGCACGGCCATTCAGCGCAACACGGCAGTAGTCGACGGGCTGGTTACCCATTACTTAGAGGCCGGGCACGGCGACCCGGTGGTGTTGCTGCACGGGGGCGAATTCGGCGCCAGCGCCGAAATCGGTTGGGAACACAACATTGCGGAGCTGGCCGAGCACCATCGCGTCATCGCCCCCGATATGTTGGGCTTCGGCGAGTCCGCGAAAGTCATCGACTTCAACGACGGGCGCGGCATGCGAATTCGGCATGTCGCGCGGTTGTGCGCCGAGTTGGGCATTAACTCCGCGCACTTCGTCGGCAACTCGATGGGCGCCATCATGCTGCTCACCGACGCGACGTCGGATGCGCCGCGGCTGCCGGTGCGTACCATGGCGGTCATCTGTGGCGGCGGAGAGATCCAGCGCAATCAGTACATGCAGGCGCTCTACGAGTACGACGCGACCCTGCCGGCCATGCGCCGCATCGTCGAGGCGCTGTTCTACGACCCCAGCTATCCCGCCGACGACAACTACGTGCGGCGCCGCTACGAGTCGAGCACCGCGCCTGGAGCGTGGGAGGCGGTCGCCGCGGCCCGGTACCGCCGCCCCGGCGCGCCGCCGCCGGCGGCTCCTTCGAGCACCCGACCGTACGAGCGCATCGACGTGCCCACGCTGGTCGTGGAGGGCGGCGGCGACAAACTCCTGCCCGCGGGGTGGGCTGCCGAAATTGCCAAGCAGATCGACGGCGGCCGCTGGGAGGTGGTCGATCGAGCCGGCCACTGCCCGCAAATCGAGAAGGCCGACACGGTGAACGAACTTTTGCTCGAGTTCCTCAATCAGTAACGGTTGACGCCGCTCCGGAGGATTCGGGCGGCGACGCTCGACGGTTCATGCTCCGTTTACCTTCGAACCGCCGTATATTCGCGGTGTGTTCACCCGTAAGTGTGTTCATCGTCCGACTCGTGCGCGAAGTTCTGCGAACCTCCACCGGTTCGGCGCCGTGCTGAGCGTCCTGGCTGTCAGCGCACTCGTGGTATCGGCATGCAGTAGCAACGCAAACACATCGTCGGCGGGATCCAACGGCGGGTCGACAACAGTCAATTGCGGCGGCAAGAAGAAACTCCATGCCAGCGGATCGACCGCCCAAGTTCACGCCATTGAACAATTTGTCTACGCCTATATCCGCGCATGCCCCGGCTACACGCTCGACTACGTGGCGAATGGTTCCGGCAAAGGCGTGGAGGAGTTCGTCAGCAACGAAACTGATCTGGCGGGCTCCGACAAGCCGTTGGATCCGACGAAGGGTCAGCCCGACAGGGCGGCGGCACGATGCAGTTCGCCGGCATGGGACTTGCCTGCGGTATTCGGCCCGATTGCGATCACCTACAACATCAAGACGTGAGCACGCTGAACCTGGACGGTCCCACAATCGCGAAGATTTTCAACGGCAGCATCACGATGTGGAACGATCCGGCGATCAAGGCGCTCAACAACGACGCCAACCTGCCCGCAACGCCCATTCACGTCATCTTCCGCAGCGACAAATCGGGTACCACGGCTAACTTCCAGGACTACCTGGATGCCGCATCCAACGATGCATGGGGCAAGGGCACCGGCGAGGTGTTCAACGGTGGTGTCGGCGACGGGTATAACGGCAATGACGGCACGTCAGCGGCGGTGAAGAGCACCGACGGGGCGATCACCTACAACGAGTGGTCGTACGCGGTGGGCCGTCAGCTGAGCATGGCGCAGATCATCACGTCAGCCGGCTCCGATCCGGTGGCGATCACCACCGACTCCGTCCGCAAGACGATCGACGGGGCCAGGTTCAAAGGACAGGGCAATGACTTGGTGCTCGACACGACGTCGTTCTACAAGCCGACGCAGTCCGGCGCCTATCCGCTGGTGCTGGCAACGTATGAGATCGTCTGCTCGAAGTATCCGGATTCCGCAACCGGGGCTGCGGTAAAAGCGTTTATGCAAGCCACAATTGGCGCCGGTCAAGACGGCTTGGACCAGTATGGATACATACCTCTGCCGGACTCGTTCAAAAACAAACTCGCCACGGCGGTGAATGCCATCGCGTGAAACAGGTCAGGATTGTCCGGAACGGAGACGGGGTTTTATGAGTTGGCTCAGAATTTCGTATGAGCAAAGCCATTTCACGTGGCCTTAGTCGCCAAGGAATTGTCATGTTGACAGGTAGCATCGGTTTTGAAACGGCGGCGGGAATGTCGGCAGCTGCGGACGGCGGTGGTCGTCTTGCTCTGCTGGGCGGGGGAAGGGAGCATCGATGGTGAGCGACCCCCAGCTTTCGCGCGTCGGATCGCGGTTCGGGCCGTATCAACTGTTGCGGCTACTGGGCCGCGGCGGGATGGGCGAGGTCTACGAAGCCGAGGACACCCGCAAACACCGGGTGGTGGCATTGAAGCTGATCTCGGGCCAATTCTCGGGCAACCCGATATTCCGTGCGCGCCTGCAACGCGAGGCCGACGCGGCCGGGCGGCTGACCGAGCCCCATGTGGTTCCGATCCACGACTACGGCGAGATCGACGGCCAGTTCTACGTGGAGATGCGCCTGATCGACGGGATCTCACTACGCAACGTTTTATTGCGGGAGGGCCCGATGCCCCCGGCACGGGGGGTTGCGATCGTGAGCCAAGTCGCCTCCGCGCTGGATGCCGCGCATGCTGCCGGCGTCACGCATCGGGACGTCAAACCGGAAAACATCTTGATCACCGGAAACGACTTCGCCTATCTGGTGGACTTCGGTATCGCCCGCGCCGCCACCGACCCGGCGCTGACGCAAACCGGCATCGCGGTGGGCACCTACAACTACATGGCACCCGAGCGCTTTAGCGGAGACGATGTCACCCACAGCGCCGATATCTATTCGCTGGCCTGCGTGTTGAACGAGTGTTTGACCGGCGCGCCTCCATATCCGACGGACAGCATGGAGCGGTTGATCGCCTCGCATCTGATGCAACCGCCGCCGCGGCCCAGCCAGCTGCGACCCGGACAGGTCCCACCGACCTTAGACCAGGTGATCGCCAAAGGGATGGCTAAGAACCCGGCGGAGCGCTATCGCAGCGCCGGTGAGTTCGCCCGGGCTGCCCACGATGCGCTGACCACGTCCGAGCAGCACCAGGCAGCGACGATTTTGCAACACAGCGAGGAAGAAACCCGGCCGGCCCGCGCTGTGGGCGCCGATCCCCGGACGGCCCGTGCGCCAGCCCCACCCGGCGCCGGTGCGACGATGGCTCGCCGCGCGCCATCGGGCACGTCGCCGGGCATGCCGACGGGAGGATGGTCACCGACTCCCGCGCCAACCAGCCTGCCGGAATGGCTGCAGCCGACCGATCGTCGCCAAGGCAAGCGGGGCATTCTGATCGGCGCTGGTGTGCTCGTCGTTGTTGTCGCCGTCATCGCCGCGGTCGCATACCTGTTTTTGGCGCCGCACGGCAAGCAGTCGGCGTCCGGACAAACCACCCTTCCGTTCAACGGGCTGAACTTCCGCCTCTCCCCGGGCGGGGTGGCACTGGACAGCTCCGGCAGCGTGTATGTCACCAACCAGGGCATGTACGGCCGCGTGGTGAAACTGCAGACCGGGTCGAGCAGCCCGGCGGTGCTGCCGTTCTCGGGCCTGTATGAGCCCCAGGGCCTGGCGGTCGACAGCGCCGGCACCGTATACGTCGCGGACTTTAACAACAGGGTGGTGAAGCTGCCTTCCGGGTCGAACAACCAGAGTGACCTGCCGATCACCGGCCTTAACTACCCCGAGGGCGTAGCAGTTGACACCGCCGGCAACGTGTACGTCGCCGACCGGGGCAACAACCGGGTGGTGAAGCTGGACGTCGGCTCGGGCACCCAGAGCGACCTGCCGTTTACCGACCTCAATCACCCGGACGGTGTGGCGGTGGACAACGCCGGCAATGTGTACGTCACCGACACCGACAACAACAGGGTGCTGAAGCTGGAAGGCGGCTCGAATCAGACGGTGTTGCCCTTCACCGGCGTCCATGTGCCTTGGGGTGTGGGGGTGGACAAGGCCGGCAACGTGTACGTCACCGAACATGACGACAGCAAGGTGGTGAAATTGTCGGCCGGGTCCAACACCACAACCGAGCTGCCGTTCACGGGACTCAACACTCCGCTGGGCGTGGTGATCGACGGCAACGGGAACGTTTACGTCGCTGACCGGGGCAACAACAGGGTGGTGAAGCTGCCGCCGAGCTGACGTCGAAGCTACCGCACACGTCCTGCCCAGACTCGGATCGCCGCGGCGACTAGATTGACGACGGCCACCACGATGATAAGGGTCAGGGCGGCACCCCAGACCCGGAGATAGCCGGCGTGCTCGGGGTTGTCGAGTTCGGTGTAGATCAACAAGGGCAGAGACGCCATGTTGCCCTTGAAGATGTCGTAGTTGATCGAGCGGCTGTA
>NZ_DASRBZ010000212.1:0-3460 GCF_035653355.1 Mycobacterium sp.
TCCCGAGTCGCGCCGCCGCCGTGCTCGCCAGACCCATGAGCTGATTCGCAGCGTCGGCCAGCGCTAGCCGCACCGAGCCCGCGTAGTCGGCCACCGCGAACGCGGCCAAAATGCCCGCTGACCTCAACGCAAGACCGTCCAGGCAGACCTGTCCGGCCAGCACCAGCACCGGCACCTGCCGGCTGCGCGCCGCGGCGGCCAGCGCGCCGACCACCTTGCCGTGCAGTGACTGCTCGTCGAACCGACCTTCACCGGTGACGACGAGATCGGCGGCGGCGATGTCGTCGGCCAGGCGGGTGTGTTCGGCGATGATCGCCGCACCGGACTGTCGGCGGCCGCCGAGCGCGAGCAGCGCGGCACCGATGCCGCCTGCGGCGCCCGCACCCGATTCGGCGCTGACCGGCCGTCCCGCAGCTGCGTCGAGTTCGGCCGCCCACTCGGTCAGACGCTGTTCGAGTGCCGCCATGGTGGCCGTATCGGCGCCCTTCTGCGGCCCGAACACCCGCGCGGCGCCCCACGGCCCCAACAGCGGGTGTTCGACGTCGGACGCGGCGATCAGCTCCACGCCCTCCAGGCGGCGACGGCCCGCGACCAGTCCGCCGAGCTCCTCGACGAGTGCCCGCCCGCCGTCGGTGCTTGCACTACCGCCCAACCCGACGACGATCCGCGTCGCCCCGGCGTCCAGCGCGGCCATCAGCAGCTGGCCGATGCCCCGGCTGTGGGCCGACCACGCGGTCTTTGGGGTCGGTGGGCCGCCTAGAAGAGCCAACCCGCACGCCTGTGCGCTTTCCAGGTATGCGGTCGCCGAAGCGGCATCGAACACCCAGTCGGCGTCGACGTCGACGCCCAGCGGGCCGCACACCCGGGCTCGGCGGAGCTCCCCCACCCGGTCGGCCAGCACCGCGACAAAGCCCGGGCCGCCGTCGGACTGCGGTGCGATGGTGAGGTGGTCGGCGGGACGGACCCGGCTCCAGCCGGTGGCGATGACAGCGGCAGCCTGCACGGCGGTCAGGGTGTCGCCGAAGGAGTCCGGGGCGATGAGCAGCCGCAGGGGCGGCACGTCGGCTTCTGCAGGCGCGCTGCCCCGCGCGTCGGCCCCGAAGCCACTCATTGAGCAAGCGTATGGCCGGGCCTGTGACCGCGCATGACGGGTCGATACCGGCTGAGCAGGCCACGAAGTAACCTGGCCAATGTGAAGCTGCTGGGCCGCAAGAAAGACAGCGACGACGCGTCGACCGATGCCGAATCGGCGCTGGCCAACGACGTCGCCGCGGCCGCGCCCGGCCGTACCCGCACCACCGCGCCCAAGGGGCGGCCCACACCCAAGCGGGACACCGCCAGGCGCCGGGGCCCGGTCGCGCCGGCCCCGATGACCGCCGCGGAGGCGCGGGCCCGGCGTAAGGCGATGGCCCGGGCCAAGCTCACCCGCGAGGAGCGGCGGGCCGACAAGGCCGCGCGGCGGGCTGCGATGACAGAGCGGCGAGAGCGGATGATGGCCGGCGAAGAGGGCTACTTGCTGCCCCGCGACCGAGGGCCGGTCCGCCGGTTCGTCCGCGACATCGTAGACGCCCGGCGCAACGCGCTCGGCCTGTTCATGCCGGCCACCCTGACGCTGCTATTCATGATGTTCGCCGTGCCGCAGCTGCAGATGTACATGTCGCCGGCGATGATGCTCCTGATGGTCGTGATGGCGATCGACGGCGTCATCTTGGGCCGCAAAGTCGCCAACCGGGTCGACGAGAAGTTCCCAGGCAACACTGAAAGCCGGTGGAAGCTCGGCTGGTACGCGTTCGGCCGCGCCTCGCAGCTGCGCCGCATGCGGGCCCCCCGGCCTCAAGTCAAACGCGGCAGCCGTGTTGATTAGCTCTGGCCGGAAAGCGCCCTGATCAACGGTGCGCACGCTGGTGCTCGGCGGAATCAGGTCGGGTAAGTCCCGATGGGCAGAGGCGGCCATCGCCGAGTCCGTGGCAGCGGATCAACCGGTGTGCTACGTGGCTACCGGCTCGCCCATCGACGGCGATGAAGACTGGTCCCGCCGGGTCGCCGAGCACCGCCGCCGCCGGCCCGCACACTGGTCGACGGTCGAAACTGGTGACATTGCAACGCAATTGCGCCAGTCACCAGGCACGCCGACCCTGGTCGACGATGTCGGCGGCTGGCTGGCCGCCACGCTGGATCGCGAGCGCGCCTGGGACGCCGGATCGGTGGCGGTCGACGTCGAAGAGGTGATCGCCGCGGTGCGCGCGTTTCATGGCCCACTGGTCTTGGTCAGCCCGGAGGTCGGGTTGACCGTGGTGCCGGCCACCGCGTCGGGCCGTCGCTTCGCCGACGAGTTGGGCGCGCTCAACCAGCGGTTGGCCGCGCTGTGCGAGCGGGTGGTGTTAGTCGTGGCCGGGCAGCCGGTGCCGATCAAGGTGGCGACGCGATGACCTTCCCCGCCGTGCCGCCGCTGGACGCCGGAGCGGCCGCTGCCGCCCGTGCCCGCCAGGACACGCTGACCAAGCCGCGGGGCTCGCTGGGCCGTCTGGAAGAGCTGTCGGTGTGGGTAGCGTCCTGCCAAGGCGTTTGTCCGCCACGGCAATTCGAGCGCGCGCGGCTCGTGGTGTTCGCTGGCGACCACGGCGTCGCAGCATCCGGGGTGTCGGCCTACCCGCCGCAGGTGACCGCCCAGATGGTGGCCAACATCGATGCCGGCGGCGCGGCGATCAACGCGGTGGCCGAGGTTGCCGGTGCGACTGTGCGAGTGGCCGATTTGGCCGTCGACGCCGACGCGCTCTCGGAGCGGATCGGCGCATATAAGGTGCGCCATGGCAGCGGCAATATCGCGGTGCAGGATGCGCTGACCGACGATGAGGCCGCTGCCGCAATTGAAGCCGGCCGCCGGATCGCCGACGAGGAGGTCGACGCCGGCGCCGACCTGCTGATCGCCGGTGACATGGGTATCGGAAACAGCACGCCGGCAACGGTTTTGGTGGCCGCGTTGACCGGCGCGGAGCCGGTCGCGGTAGTGGGCTACGGGACGGGGATCGATGACGCCGGCTGGGCGCGCAAGACGGTCGCGGTGCGCGACGCGCTGTTTCGGGCTCGGTCGGTGCTCGCCGATCCGGTCGGGCTGCTGCGGTGTTGCGGTGGCGCGGATCTCGGAGCAATCGCCGGGTTTTGTGCGCAGGCCGCGGTGCGGCGCACGCCCTTGCTTCTCGACGGCTTGGCGGTGACGGCTGCGGCTCTGGTCGCCGAGCGCCTGGCGCCGGGCGCGCGGCTATGGTGGCAGGCCGGTCACCGCTCCACTGAACCGGCTCACGCGCTGGCGTTGGTGCAACTGGGCCTCGACCCGATTCTGGACCTGCAGATGCGGCTCGGTGAGGGCACCGGCGCTGCGGTCGCGCTGCCGATTCTGCGCGCCGGGGTAGCCACCCTGTCGTCGATGGCCACCTTCTCGGCCGCCGGTGTCGCGACACGG
>NZ_DASRBZ010000213.1:0-11188 GCF_035653355.1 Mycobacterium sp.
CGCTCTACGAGCCACCCGCCCCGGCAACCCTCACCGACAATCCGGACCGTCGAGCAGCGGGCCGCGCCCACGTCGTCGAGTGCGACGACCCGACCGTGCCCACCGAAGTGACGATCCTCGAGCGAACTATCGACGCCGATTCCACGTTTCACCAAACGCCGTTCGCGTTGACGCCCGGGTCGCCCGTGCCCACGACGAAGCTGAGGGAATCGATCGAGTCGACGGCCGCAGAAGTTGCCACGGGATTGCCGGAGCTTCCGCGCACCGCGCTCTTCGATATCCTGCTGCGCCGTCCACCCCGCACCCGCAGCGGTGCGCCGCTGCCGCGCGGCGACGATACCGCCATGGACATTACCGCCGCGCTGCTCGACCTCGACTCGTCGTATGTCGCGGTGCACGGACCGCCCGGAACCGGCAAGACCCACACGGCTGCGCGCGTCATCACCGGACTGGTCACCGAACACGGTTGGCGTATCGGGGTTGTCGCCCAGTCGCACGCCGTGGTCGAGAACTTGTTCGACTGCGCGATCACAGTCGGCATCGATCCCACACGGGTAGCCAAAAAACCGCACGGCCGCGACAATCCGCATTGGCAACACATCGACGAAAACCACTACGCCGCATTCATTTCCGAGACCACCGGATGTGCGATCGGGGGCACCGCGTGGGACTTCGCCAACCCCACTCGGGTACCGCCGGGAAGCCTTGATCTGTTGGTGATCGACGAGGCCGGTCAGTTCTGTTTGGCCAATACGATTGCCGTAGCGCCCGCGGCGGCAAATCTGTTGCTGCTCGGAGATCCGCAACAGCTGCCGCAAGTCAGTCAGGGCACCCATCCCGAACCCGTCGATACCTCGGCTCTGGGCTGGCTGGTCGACGGGCGACGCACCTTGCCTCCCGAACGCGGCTACTTCCTGGACCGCTCATACCGGATGCATCCGGCGGTATGTGGTCCGGTGTCGGCACTGGCCTACGAAGGCCGACTGCATTCCCACACCGAACGCACAGCCGCGCGCCACCTCGACGGATATCCGCCGGGAGTCCACGTGCTGTGCATCGACCATGACGGCAACTCCACCGAGAGCCCAGAAGAAGCGGACGCCATCGTCGCCGAAATACAGCGCCTGCTCGGATCGGCGTGGACCGACGAGCACGGCACCCGGCCGTTGACCACCGCCGATGTGGTCGTCCTCGCGCCCTACAACGCGCAGGTTGTGCTGCTGCGTCAGCGGTTGTCTGCTGTCGGGCTTGACGCGGTCCGGGTCGGCACGGTGGACAAGTTTCAGGGAACAGAAGCGGCGGTGGCCTTCATTTCAATGACCGCATCGTCCATCGACGAGGTACCGCGCGGAATTTCTTTCCTGCTCAACAGGAATCGGCTGAACGTCGCGGTCAGCCGCGCCCAGTACGCCGCGGTGATCGTGCGCTCGGTCATGCTGACCGAATACCTGCCCGCCACACCCGCGGGCCTAATCGAGCTGGGCGCGTTCCTCGCGCTGACCTCAACTGAGATGCCGACGCCATGGCCGTGCCGCAACGGGCAGAGTGCTCGTCGCGCCGCCGTGCTATCCGGCTAGTCAGGTTCTTGCGACCGTTGCGACCAGTGCCGCCCGTAGCTGGGCGGTTCGTCGACGTCGGCACGGTAATGCCGGTTGCGCGGCGGCTCGTCAAAGCCCTGGTATTGCCGAGTCCAGCTGCCGGCATCCCCGGGCGGGCCATAGCCGGCGGCGCCGTAGGTGTCGTTGATCTCGTCCACGAACGCGTCGGTCGAACGCGGCTCCGTCACCGGAGCCGAAGATTCGGCGACCGGACGGAACAGCTGCCGGTCATCCACGTGAGACCCGTTGTGTGCAAAACCAATTGGTTCTGCCCGCGCCGTCGGCTCCGGCTTGTCACGCAAGCGGTGCCCGGATCCGGCCGGATTGGCGCGCGGCACATTGCCGGGTATCGGTTGGGAATGTTCGACCCGAGCCCTTAGCGGTTCGGTGTCGTCTTGGTCGTAGCCGACCGGTTCGTGCCAGATTTCGGGCCCACGGGCAATCGTGTACTCGACGTAGTCATCGTCGTCGTAGTCATCGCCGACCACGTCGTCATCCACCATGACGGCAACGCGCTCAGTTCGATCGCCGACGCCGCCACCCAACCGGTCGCGCACACCGCGCGCCTCCGCGGCACCCTGCCCGCCGAAGCCGACCATAAACAGCGCCGCTCCCACACCGAACAGCGCGATGAATGCCGGCAGCAGCATCGACTGCGACATCGCGGCGGAGAACGGTTCGCGCAGAAACGCCGGCAGTTGCAACGCGGCACCCTCCGGCCCCGGCGGAGACGCGCCGTCGGGCATCGGTGGCATTTCGGCGGTGATCCGCGAGGTCATGAAAGCGGCAATGCCGGCGCTGCCGAGCACGGCACCAACGAGCCGGGTCGCGTTGAACACACCAGAGCCCGCCCCGGCCACCTGCGGCGGCAGGTTGCGGGTCGCGGTCGCGGCCAGCGGCTGCCAGACGAAAGCCATCCCGACCCCCATCGCGATGAACGGCAATACCAACCGCCAAATCGGCGTGGTCGGCGTCAGCTCGATGGAAAGCCACGTCAGCCCGATCGCCAACATCGAGAAGCCAAAACCAACCACCGGTCGGGGGTGGTAGTTGTCGACGATCTTGCCCACCACAGGGGCCAGCAGGCCACTGACGATCGCCATCGGCGCGGTCAGCAGCGCCGAGCGAGTCGGCGACAGGCCGCACACCGCCTGGGCGTAGAACATCAGCGGCAGGATCATCGCCGTCGCCGCGAACCCGATCACCACTACCGCGAGGTTGGCCAGGCTGAAGTTGCGATCCCGGAAGATATCCAGCGGTATCAGCGGTTCGCCTCTGTTGATCGACTGCCAGTAGACGAACATCACCATGAAGCCGATCCCGGCGACGATCACCGCCCAGATCCACGGCGCCCAGCCGCTGGCCTGCCCTTGCTGCAGGGCGAAAACGACGAGGAACATGCCGGCGCCCGACAATCCCACGCCGGCCAGGTCGAACCGGTGATCGGTGGTGGGAAGCACCGGGATCAACCAGACCGCCAGCGCCATCCCGATGATGCCGATCGGCACGTTGACGAAAAAGATCCACTCCCAACCCAACCCGTCGACGAGCACGCCGCCGGCCAAGGGCCCGACCAGGGTGGCGACGCCGGCGGTGGCGCCCCACAGGCTCATCGCCATACCGCGACGCTCGGGCGGAAAGATCCGGGTGATCATCGACAGCGTTTGCGGGGTTAGCACGGCGGCGCCGACGCCCTGAACCACCCGGGCGGCGATCAGCATGCCGATACTGCCCGACAGACCGCACCACAACGAGGCCGCGGTGAACACCGCCAGTCCGATCATGTACAGGTTCTTGGGGCCGAACCGGTCGCCCAGGCGACCCGCCACCAGCAAGGGCACTGCGTAGGCCAGCAGGTAGGCGCTGGTCACCCAGATCACCGTGTCGTAGCCGGTATCCAGCTTGGCCATGATGCTGGGGTTGGCGACCGCGACGATGGTGGAGTCGACCAGGATCATGAAAAAGCCGACGATCATCGCCCACAACGCGTGCCACGGGTTCGTCACATGCGGACGCTTTCGGGGCTTGGCCGCGGCTGCACGTCCGGGACCGCCGCCGGCGCGAATTCGACTCGTCGGCGCAGTCATTACTCCACCTCGCTTCCGCTAGCCACGCTGACGTCGAGCGGGGTGCCGTGCTGCCCACGGCCGTCACCGGACTTCAGCGATCCTGCGAACTCGCGCAACCAGGTGACCTGAACTTGAGTAGTGGCCAGCACGTAATCCAGCGCCGCGACGTTGACCCTCGACGCGGCGTTGGCGTCGCGCAGCGCCATCATCTCCGCAACGTCGGCCTCCAACGCGGCCACGCGGCTGGTCAGCGCGTCCGCCGCCGTGTCGGCATCGAGATGGTGTATTTCGGCAAGCGCGGTGACGAACGGCGGGAACTCGTCGGTCGGGGTGGCCACCAGTTCGCGTACCCGGTCGATGAGCGCCTCAACACCGGCGTCGGTGATTTCATAGATCGCCCGCTCGGGCCGATTCCCGTGCCGGCTGGTCGCCGCCCGCCGGATCAGCTTCTGGTCGGCCAATCGATCCACAACGTGATAGAGCGACCCGGGCCGGACCTTGACAATGCGGTCCGACTGGCGCTCGACGAGCCTCTGGAACATCTCGTAGCCGTGCATGGGACGATCCCGCAGAAGCGCCAATACAGCGACACCGAGCGGTGTCAATCGGTAGGGCATTGCGGCTCCTTCTGCCGCCGTTCCGCGGCGCGCATCGTCGCCGAACGGAGCGGATTATTCCGAGCGGAGTAATCGTTGCGAGGCTACGGTGCCGACCTTCATCAAGACAACTCCCCCAATACGCCGACACCGTGCACAGCTGACGGTGCCGCCGTTCTGGCAGTCCGTTGAACCGGCGCTAGCCTGGAAAGACGCCGTTCGCGCCTGGGCAGAACCGGGCCAGATTTGGAGGCACGATGAGCGCACGACGGGCCGGGCCGACGCCGCATCCGTCGTCGGCTACCCCGACCGATCGACCGAAGGCTTCCGCGCGCGCACTCGCGCAGGTCATCGAACGCAGCTCCCGAGTGCAGGGTCCCGCTGCCAAGGCCTACGTGGAACGGCTGCGCCGCGCCAACCCGGACGCCACGCCCGCACAGATCGTCGCCAAGCTGGAGAAGCGCTACCTGGCCGCGGTCACCGCGAGCGGCGCCGCGGTGGGTATGACGGCGGCCTTCCCGGGCATTGGCACGCTGGCGGCATTGTCCGCGGCCGCCGGCGAAACCGTGGTGTTTCTCGAGGCCACCGCCGTCTTCGTGCTGGCACTTGCCGACGTGTATGGCGTTCCCGCCGACCACCGCGAGCGCCGCCGCGCGCTGGTGCTGGCGGTGCTGGTCGGCGATGACAGCAAGCGCGCCCTCGCCGAGCTGATCGGTCCGGGCCGCACCAGCGGCGCCTGGCTGACCGAGGGCGTGGCGTCGTTGCCGCTGCCTGCGGTGTCGCAGCTGAATTCGCGGCTGCTCAAGTACATGGTCCGGCGATACACGCTGCGGCGCAGCGCGCTGATGCTCGGCAAGCTGCTGCCGGTCGGTGTCGGCGCCGTTGTCGGTGGTGTCGGCAACCGGATGGCGGGCAAGAAGATCGTCCGCAACGCCCGCAAAGCGTTCGGTCCGCCGCCCGCCCGCTGGCCCGTCACGGTGCACGTGCTGCCGCACGTGCACAACATCGGCTAGCCTCCGGCCACCGGGCGAGGTCACCGTTTTGCCGTGCCTGGCGGATTGCCCGCAAGGGGTTAGCCTTTATGGGGCGGGAACAGTCAAAACCGTCGCAGGTCCGTAGATGCGCCGCTGCCGCGGGCGCACCACATGGCAAGTGTCAGGGCGTGCGCTTGCCGAGCAGAGGAATCGAGGCGAGCAGCTGCAGTGAGCAGTACGAGTTCACCATTCGGCCAAAACGAATGGTTGGTCGAGGAGATGTACCGCAAATTCCTCGACGACCCTTCCTCGGTCGACCCGAGCTGGCACGAGTTTTTGGTCGACTACAACCCAGAACCCACCGCTGAGGCGCCGACTGCGACTGACGGGGCGCCGACAGCGTCGGCCCCTCCAGCTCCAGCGAGCCCCGCGCCGAGCACCCCGCCGGAGCCGCGACCGGCACCGGCCAAGCCGTCGGCGACCCCGCCGAAGTCGGCTGATAGCAACGGCGCGCCCGCAGCGGCGGCCCCCGCGAAACCGGCCGCATTCGCACCGGCCGAAGGCGACGAGGTACAGGTGCTGCGCGGCGCCGCCGCGGCTGTCGTCAAGAACATGTCCGCGTCGCTGGACGTGCCGACAGCGACCAGTGTCCGCGCCATTCCGGCCAAGCTGTTGATCGACAACCGCATCGTCATCAACAACCACCTCAATCGGACCCGCGGCGGCAAGATCTCGTTCACCCACCTGCTGGGCTACGCGCTGGTGCAAGCGGTCAAGAAGTATCCCAACATGAATCGGCACTACGCCGAGGTCGACGGCAAGCCCACCGCCGTCACACCGGCGCACATCAACCTCGGTCTGGCGATCGACTTGCAGGGCAAGGACGGCAAGCGCTCACTGGTCGTGGCCGGTATCAAGCGCTGCGAAACCATGCGCTTCGCGCAGTTTGTCACCGCCTACGAGGACATCGTTCGCCGGGCCCGCGACGGCAAACTCACCGCCGAAGACTTTGCGGGCGTGACGATTTCGCTGACCAATCCCGGCACCATCGGCACCGTGCACTCGGTGCCGCGGCTGATGGCCGGCCAAGGTGCCATCATCGGCGTCGGCGCGATGGAATACCCCGCCGAATTCCAGGGCGCCAGCCCCCAACGGATCGCCGAACTGGGTATCGGCAAACTGATCACGCTCACCTCGACCTACGACCACCGCATCATCCAGGGCGCGGAATCCGGTGATTTCCTGCGCACCATTCACGAAATGGTGCTCTCCGACAGGTTCTGGGACGATGTCTTCCGCGAGTTGGGCATCCCGTATGAGCCCGTGCGCTGGCGGGCAGACAATCCCGACTCGGTCGTCGACAAGAACCCGCGGGTCATCGAATTGATTGCCGCGTACCGCAACCGCGGCCACTTGATGGCAGACATCGACCCACTACGGCTGGACAACACCCGCTTCCGCAGTCACCCCGATCTCGACGTGCTGACGCACGGCCTGACGTTGTGGGATCTCGACCGCGAATTCAAGGTCGACGGTTTCGCGGGTGCGGAATACAAGAAGCTGCGCGACGTGCTCTCGGTGCTACGCGACGCCTATTGCCGCCACGTCGGCGTGGAGTACACTCACATCCTCGAACCCGAACAGCAGCAGTGGCTGCAGCAGCGCATCGAGACCAAGCACGAAAAGCCGACGGTCGCGCAGCAGAAATACATCCTGTCCAAACTCAACGCCGCCGAAGCGTTCGAGACCTTCCTGCAAACGAAATATGTTGGGCAGAAGCGGTTTTCGTTGGAGGGCGCGGAAAGCGTGATCCCGATGATGGACGCCGTCATCGACCAGTGCGCCGAACACGCGCTCGACGAAGTCGTCATCGGGATGCCGCACCGCGGCCGGCTCAACGTGCTGGCCAACATCATCGGCAAGCCCTACCGCCAGATCTTTACCGAGTTCGAAGGCAACCTGAACCCGTCGCAGGCGCACGGCTCCGGCGACGTCAAGTACCACCTGGGTGCCACCGGCATTTACATCCAGATGTTCGGCGACAATGACATTCAGGTGTCGCTGACCGCCAACCCGTCGCACCTGGAGGCGGTCGACCCGGTGCTGGAAGGGCAGGTGCGGGCCAAGCAGGACCTGCTGGACAAGGGCGACACCGAGGACGGCTACTCGGTGGTGCCGTTGATGCTGCACGGTGATGCTGCCTTCGCCGGGCAGGGTGTGGTCGCAGAGACCTTGAACCTGGCGCTGCTGCCCGGTTACCGCGTCGGCGGAACCATCCACATCATCGTCAACAACCAAATCGGCTTCACCACGTCGCCGGAGCACTCCAAGTCCAGCGAATACTGCACCGACGTCGCGAAAATGGTTGGGGCGCCGATCTTTCACGTCAACGGCGACGACCCGGAGGCGTGCGCGTGGGTGGCGCGGCTGGCAGTGGACTTCCGGCAGATGTTCAAGAAGGACGTCGTCATCGACATGCTGTGCTACCGCCGCCGGGGCCACAACGAGGGCGACGACCCGTCGATGACCAACCCGGCGATGTACGACGCCATCGAGACGAAGCGCGGCGTCCGCAAGAGCTACACCGAAGCGCTGATCGGCCGCGGCGACATCTCGATGAAGGAAGCCGAGGATGCACTGCGCGATTACCAGGGCCAACTGGAGCGGGTGTTCAACGAAGTCCGCGAGCTGGAAAAGCATCCCGTGCAGCCCAGCGAGTCGGTGGAATCCGACCAGATGATTCCCGCCGGGCTGTTCACCGGCATCGACAAGTCGCTGCTCGCCCGGATCGGCGATGCGCACCTTGCGCTGCCCGACGGGTTCAGCGTGCACCCGCGGGTCAAACCGGTGCTGGAGAAGCGTCGAGAAATGGCCTACGAGGGCAAGATCGACTGGGCGTTCGCCGAGTTGCTGGCGCTGGGATCAATGGTGGCCGAGGGCAAGCTGGTGCGGCTCTCGGGGCAAGACACCCGCCGCGGCACGTTCTCCCAACGGCACTCGGTGATCATCGACCGCAACACCGGTACCGAGTTCACCCCGCTGCAACTGCTGACCACCAACGGCGACGGCACACCGACCGGCGGCAAATTCCTGGTCTACGACTCGCCGCTGTCCGAATTCGCCGCGGTGGGTTTCGAATACGGCTACACGGTGGGCAACCCGGACGCATTTGTCATGTGGGAGGCGCAGTTCGGCGACTTCGTCAACGGCGCGCAATCGATCATCGACGAGTTCATCAGTTCTGGGGAGGCCAAGTGGGGGCAGTTGTCCAACGTGGTGCTGTTGCTGCCGCACGGCCACGAAGGGCAAGGGCCCGACCACACCTCGGGCCGCATCGAACGGTTCCTGCAGCTGTGGGCGGAGGGGTCGATGACGATCGCGATGCCGTCGACGCCGTCGAACTACTTCCACTTGCTGCGCCGGCACGCTCTCGACGGTATTCAGCGGCCGCTGATCGTGTTCACTCCCAAGTCGATGCTGCGGAACAAAGCCGCGGTGAGCGAGATCAAGGACTTCACCGAGATCAAGTTCCGCTCGGTGCTGGAGGAACCCACCTACGAGGACGGCATCGGCGACCGGGGCAAAGTCCGTCGCGTCCTGTTGACCAGCGGCAAGCTGTACTACGAGTTGGCCGCGCGGAAGGCGAAGGACAACCGCGACGACATCGCGATCGTGCGGATCGAGCAGCTGGCTCCGCTGCCGAGGCGGCGGCTTCGGGAAACGCTGGACCGCTACCCGTCGGTGGAGCAGTACTTCTGGGTCCAGGAAGAGCCGGCCAACCAGGGCGCATGGCCACGCTTCGGTCTCGAGTTGCCAGAGTTGTTGCCGGACAAGCTGACTGGGCTGAAGCGAATCTCGCGACGGGCGATGTCGGCCCCGTCGTCGGGCTCGTCGAAGGTGCACGCCGTCGAACAGCAGGAGATCATCGACCTGGCGTTCAGCTGAGGGGTTCTGCGGCCAGCGCTGGCCTGGCCGCGAGCGGGCGTGTTTGTACACGACACGCCGCGGTCGGTCGGCATTTTGTGCCCGCTCGCGGTAGCGGTGTTGCATCGCGCAGGGTCTGCGTACGGCGGACCGCTGGTACCGGCTAGCCTCGACGGAAGCTAACGAATAGGAGCGTTTCCATGGAGGGGTTTGCCGGGAAGGTCGCCGTGGTTACCGGCGCCGGATCGGGCATCGGCCAAGCGCTGGCCATCGAGCTGGCCCGTTCTGGTGCCAAGGTGGCAATCAGCGACGTCGACACCGAGGGACTGGCTCGCACCGAGGAACGGCTGAAGGCCATCGGTGCGCAGGTGAAAGCGGACCGGCTCGACGTCACCGAGCGCGAGGCGTTCCTAGCCTACGCCGACCAGGTCAACGAGCACTTCGGCAAGGTGAACCAGATCTACAACAATGCCGGCATCGCCTTCAGCGGCGATGTGGAAGTCAGCCAGTTCAAAGACATCGAGCGGGTGATGGACGTCGACTTCTGGGGCGTCGTCCACGGGACCAAGGCATTTCTGCCGTATCTGATCGCCTCCGGTGACGGCCATGTCATCAACATCTCCAGCGTCTTCGGCTTGTTCTCGGTACCCGGGCAGGCTGCCTACAACTCGGCCAAGTTCGCGGTGCGCGGCTTCACCGAGGCACTGCGGCAGGAAATGGTGCTGGCCGGTCACCCGGTGAAAGTGACGACGGTGCATCCGGGCGGCATCAAGACCGCGATTGCCCGCAATGCCGGCGCCGCGGAGGGACTCGACAGGGAGAAACTGGCCGAGGTGTTCGACAAGCGGCTCGCGAGTACGAGCCCGCAGCGCGCTGCCCGGATCATCCTGGAAGCGGTGCGCAAGAACAAGGCGCGCGTGCTGGTCGGCCCCGACGCCAAGGTGCTCGACGCGCTGGTGCGTTTGACGGGTTCGGGATATCAACGGCTGTTCACCCCGGTTCTCAGCCGCATCCTGCCGCACTGACTCGGGCCGATGGCCCGCTAAGAACGCCCCAACGGGTGATCGGCCAGCCACCCGTCGGCCAGCGCTTGGGGGTTGGCGCCCTTGGCGACTTGCCGGCGCATGTCGACCAGCGCGGCGGTGTCGAGCACTCCGGCCACCTCGTTGATGGCGAGTACTTGCCGGGCGGCCAGCTCGTTGCGGCGATACAGCGGCACCACGTTCTCGGCCTGCACCAGCGGCGGTTTGCCGTCGGCCAGCATGACGAGATCGGCGGGCACATCAGGAGCGGCGGTGCTGCTCCACGCCAGGGTAACCTGGCCGGATCGCAACGCAGCGAACATGCTTGTGGCGTCGCGGAATTCCCGCGGTGCAGGTAGCCGGCACCGGCTGATCTTCGATGGTGTCGCGACACCGGCCAGCGAACCGACGACGAGTCCGCCGCAGTGCCGCGGCAGCTCGCTCAGGTCGTTGCCGCCCCAGACCTTCGCCGTGGATTGCGTGACCACCAACGCTGGTTTGTCCTCGGCGGCGGTGGCGTAGTCGCCGGCGGCGATGCCCTCAGGCAGCGCGCCGAGTAGCGCGCGGTAGACCTGAGCATCGGAGCGCACGGTGGCGCCGGGCTGAAACCTTTGCAGCAAGCGACCGGTGAAACCGGGCACCACGTCGGCCGCCCCTGAGTCCAGCTTGCTCAGCGGATCGGCTGCCGACTCGACGCGCGCCGGGAAACCGTAGGAACGCAGCGCCCCGGCGTAGATATCGGCCAGCAGCACCGATTCGGAGTCGGGAGCCGACGCGACTACCAGCTCGCGCACCGAGTCGCGGCCATGGGAACCATGACCGCAGCCCGCCAACGCCAGCACCGCGGCGATCGCAAGCGCGGCGAAGCCGGGCGCAGCGGGTCGCCGCGCGAAAAACCGGCCGATCGCAAGCGCGGCGAAGCCGGGCGCAGCGGGTCGCCGCGCGAAAAACCGGCCGATCGCAAGCGCGGCGAAGCCGGGCGCAGCAGGTCGCCGCGCGAAAAAC
>NZ_DASRBZ010000214.1:0-2832 GCF_035653355.1 Mycobacterium sp.
AAGATCGGTGTGAGATTGGGTTATTCGAAGCGCAGGGCGTCGATCGGACGCATGCGCCCCGCCCGGTGGGCTGGGTAGATGCCGGCCAGCACGCCGACGGCGAGGCTGACGGCGAAGGCGAGCAGCACCGGGCCGACCGAGAGGATCGGCGCGGGGAAGTCGGTGACCATCTTGGGCAGCAGGTGCTCGCCGAGGAGGGTCAGCCCGATACCGAGTCCGATGCCGGCGATCCCACCAAGGCCAGTGAGCATGACCGCTTCGGACAGGAACTGACGCAGGATGGCTCGGCGGGTGGCTCCGATGGCTTTGCGGATACCGATCTCGCGGGTTCGTTCGGTGACCGAGACCAGCATGATGTTGGCGACGCCGATACCGCCGACGATCAACGAGACGGCGGCGATGGCCCAGGGGCGTTCCAAGATCATCAGTTTAGGGTGTGAGTCCGAGTAGCTGGAATGGGCGGTGGATGGCTCGGGCGGCCCAGCGGGTGGCTTCGGTGATGTCGCGGCGTCCGGCCAGATGCAGCGCGCCGATTGAGAGGTTTCTTAGCGCGGCCATGACGCGTGGCCCGGAACGGGTCGCCGCGCGGGAGTCGTCCTCGCGGTAGACCGTGTCGCGTAGCCAGTGCAGTGACTCGATGCCCCAGTGTCGGCGCACCATTGTGGCCAGGTCAGCGGGTCCGGCGTGGTCGTGGTCGAGGTTGGTGACGCCGAGTGCGGTCATGGCGGACAGCAGTGTTCCGGCCGGGTCGTGGACGTAGCGTTCGATCAGCCAGGTCTGTTTGACGTGCGGGAACGGCAGGTCGGCTGGGGCGGGCAGGACCTGGATGGTGCGAGTCGTGATCCGCCCGCGGGCGTGTTCGATCTCGCGGTGGCCGATCTCGACGTTGGTCCAGGGCAGCGCGTCGAGCGCGGCGTAGAGAGTGGGCTGGTTGAGTTTCGTGGTGAACACGAACCCGGCACCGCGCTCGTGCAGCCACTGGGCGTGGGCGCGTTGGCAGTGCAGTGCGTCTGCCGTGACCACCACCCGGCGCAAGTCAACCCCGGTGGCGGCCAGCTGGGCGAGCAGTGGGGCGAACTTCGGGATCTCGTTGCTCTTGGCGCCGACTTCGACCTGGGCGAGCACCAACTGATCGGCGTGGGTGGCCGCGGCCAGCAGGTGGGGCTGGTGTCCGCCGGGGCCAACCGCGCCACGCACGGTCTTGCCGTCCACCGCGACCACCACCGCTTTCGAATCCGTGTCCTTATCAGGGCTGGTGCCGGGGCCGGTGTCGGCGCTGTGGTGAGCACGTTCGGCCAGCCAGGCGCCAATCGCGGCGTCCACCGCGGCAGCATCCGCGCCGGTCAGCACCCGCCACACCGTCGTCTTCGACGGACCCGCCGCCGGAGCGGCACCAGCGGCCAGGTACAGACCCGCCACCATCCCAGCGGGCACGTCGGCGATCCACCCGGCGATCGCGGTGAACGAACGCATCCCGGCCAACACCGCCGCCGCGCACAACGTCAACACCACCGCGACCGGATGCTCCCGACCCTGATCACTACGCCGATCAGAGATCCCAGCGAACCGTTCCAGCAGGTCAGGCCCTTTCACCGCGTCCTCGGCCACAACGAGGTCCGGACCGGCACCACGATCGCAAGCCGACACGGGACGACCGATCGCGCTCGCGCAGGACTCAGCAATGGAAGGATGTACCAGCAACGAAGCTCCGGAACCGACGAGGGACTGTGGTAGGTAGCTCGTCCTACCGGAGCTTCGTTGCCCTACCCCCGCGACACGCCGAAGATCATCGGCGCTCAGGCCTAGCGCTGCCCATCACCCAAGACGATCTTGGAACGACTCTGGGCGATGGCCACGATGAACAGCGCCAGGAAGGTGATGAACTGGCGGCTTTTCTCCAGCAGGGTGGTGTAGGTCAAGACGTTGTAGTCGCGTTCGGTGGGCTTGCGGATGTGATGGCTGGCATCCAGGATCCGCACGATCTCGGCGACCGCCCGGTCGAGCGTCTCGACGTCGGTGGACTTGACCACGATCTGGTCAACCTCGCCCGCGTTGTCGCCGACCAGGTACGCCCGCGCCGAGGCGAAGGGCACGATCACCACGTTGTCGTTCTGGCCGTTGGCATTGAGCACCCCGATCACTTTGAACACCGAGTGCTCGATGCGGATGGGGGAGCCGATGATCTGATCGGCTGGCGCGCGCGGGCCCCACAGCAGCGCGACCGCTTCGGGGCCGAGGATCGCGACACGTTCTTTCTCGTCGACTTGTTTCTCGGTGAACCAACTACCGGCGATGATCTTGCGGTCGAGTAGGTCGAGGTAGTTGTAATTGGCGCCGACCATGCTGGCGCGGGTCCTGGATCTGGCCTTCGGTAAGGGTCACGTCCCCACCCATGCTGGGAGAGACCGAGTCGATGTCCGGCGCGCGGCGGGGATCGCGCAGCACGGCGACGTCAGAGTCGGTGAGGTTGCGGCCTTGGGTGAAGCTACTGGACCCGGCTTTGGTGGCCGGGGTGATCGTGATCTGGTTGGCCAGCCGGGAGAACTGCTTGTTGAAGTCCGCGCGCATCCCGTTGCCCAGGGAGACCAGCAGAATCACCGCGGCGACGCCGATGATGATGCCGATCATCGTCAGGACCGAGCGCAGCCGGTTGCTGGTCAGGCTATCGAGAGCCGAGCGCAGGATCTCCGAAGTCGGTACCACCGAACGTGCCCGGCCGAACAGTCCCCGCCGAGACGGCTCGAGGCCAGCCCTCAGTTGCTTGCCTCGGCGTGCCGCCCACAGCCGGGCCGCGACCACAAACGGGAACCGCACGAGCAGGACCGGAAACTT
>NZ_DASRBZ010000215.1:0-2144 GCF_035653355.1 Mycobacterium sp.
CATCTGCACCGAAGCCGGCCGCGTACAGGCGACCCACACCGGAGGGTGCGGCTTCTGCAAGGGCTTGGGAACAACGTTGCGGGGCGGCATGACGACGTGGCGTCCCCGGAACCCGGTAAACGGCTCCTCGATCATGCAGCGGATTGCGACGTCCAGCGCCTCCTCCCACATGGAGCGCTTGTCGGCGGGATCGATGCCAAACCCGCCCAATTCACCGACCGACGACGACTCGCCGGTGCCGAACTCCACTCGTCCGTTGGAGAGCAGGTCGAGGGTGGAGATGCGTTCGGCGACTCGGGCCGGATGGTTGACCGGCGGCGGAAGGTGCATGATGCCGAAGCCAAGCCGGATGTTCTTGGTTCGCTGGCTCGCCGCGGCCAGGAAGATTTCGGGGGCCGTCGAGTGGCAGTACTCCTCGAGGAAGTGATGCTCGGTGAGCCACACCGTGGAGAAGCCGGCCTTGTCGGCCAGTTCCACCTCGTCGAGGCCGTCCTGGAAAAGCTTGTGCTCGTCGTCGGGTGCCCACGGGCGCGGCAGTGGAAATTCGTAGAAGAGCGAAATTTTCATATGCTGTTACCTCCGTTGTGACGTCGATTCGGTAGGGGCGGTCGTGATTTCGTTCGCAATGTGCCGAGCTGCGACGTAACCGAACGTCATGGCCGGCCCGATTGTTGCCCCGGCGCCGGCGTAGCTTCGCCCCATCAGAGCGGCCGCGGTGTTGCCGACGGCATATAAACCCGGCACCACCGTGTCGTCGGCGCGCAGCACCCGGGCATATTCGTCGGTGCGCAAGCCGCCGGAGGTGCCCAGGTCGCCGAGGATGATGCGAAACGCGTAGTACGGCGGCTTGCCCAGCGGATAAAGATTGGGGTTGGGCAGGGTAGGGTCGCCGTAGTAGTTGTCGTAGACGGAATCGCCGCGGTTGAAGTCGTCGTCGTGGCCGTTGCGGGCCAGTTCGTTGAAACGTGTTGCTGTCTCGAGTAATTGGGTAGGCGGAACGCCGATTTTGGCGGCCAGCTCCTCGTAGCTGTCCGCCGCTTTCACCACGCCGGACTCCAGCCAGGCTGGAGGCATCTTGCGCCCGGTCGGCACCGGCGCGCCGGGAATCTTCGGTAGCGGCAGGTGCCCGGCGATGACGTAGCGGTTCCAGGATCGGTGGTCCGTGATCAGCCAGCACGGGATGTGGGTCACGCCGGACTTGTGTCCTTCGATCATGGCGTGGCCGAAGTCCATGTAGGGCGCAGCCTCGTTGATGAAACGTTTCCCAGCGCCGTTGACGACGAACTGCGAAGGCATCATCCGTTCGTTGAGCATGAATTGCAGCCTGCCGTCCGGCCATTGGATCGCGGGGAACCACCAGGCTTCGTCCAGGAGGTCGGTGGACCCGCCGACCTGGTGGCCGGCGCGGATGCCGTCGCCGGTGGCGGCCGGGTTGCCGAAGCTCCAATCGCGGTCCACGACCGGCTGATGCTCTTTGCGCCACGTCATGTCGTGGTCGAAGCCGCCGGTCGCCAGGATGACGCCGCGCCGTGCGTTGATCTCCTGTAACCCATCGTCTTTGACGATGATGGCACCGGTCACCGACCCGTCGGCGTCGGTGATAAGTTGCGTCATCGGCGCGTCCAGCCACAGCGGGATGCCGCGTTCCTTCATCGCCAGCCGCAGCCGCGCGGCCAGGGATTGTCCGATCGCGGCGATGCGTTCGTCGAAGACCCGCGCCCGGATCATCCGCCACACCAGCTTGACCAGCACCGCCTTGCCCGTCCAGGACTGACGGACCTGGTAGAACGATCGAAGTTCTTTGGGGCCCAGCCAGATTCCGCGCGGTGCCAGCGCCAGTGGTTGCAGCAGGCGCTGTTCGTCCTCGCCGAGAGCGCGCAAGTCGATCGGCGGCACGTTGATGGTGCTGCCGAGTTCGGAGCCGCCGGGCAACTCCGGGTAGTAGTCGGCGTATCCAGGCTTCCACACAAATTCCAGCCAGCCGCTGAGTTGTTCGAGGAACGCCATCATTTTGGGTGCGGAGTCGACGTACTGGCGTATCCGCGCCTCGCTGACGTGACCCCCGGTGATTTGACGCAAGTACTCGACGACACCGTCCGCTGACGGGGCGTAGCCCTCCCGCCGTTGCGCTGGTGCCCCGGGGA
>NZ_DASRBZ010000216.1:0-2531 GCF_035653355.1 Mycobacterium sp.
GATCGATCAGCGCCGCCGCAGCGCCGCTGCCGAGGCGCAGGAGCCAACCACCGAGTTGGCCCAGCGGGTCGGCGCCGTCGCCGGGTTCATGCGCCAGCGGCTGCTCGGTGACTACAGCGTCGACGAATTCGGGTTCGATCCACACTTCAACGACGCGATCGTGCGGCCTTTGCTGAGGTTCTTTTTCCGGTCATGGTTTCGGGTCGAAGTCAGCGGGATCGAGAACCTGCCGAGCACGGGTGCCGCGTTGGTCGTGGCCAACCACGCCGGAGTGCTGCCGTTCGACGGGCTGATGGCCTCGATCGCCGTCCATGACGAGCATCCGGACAAGCGAGACTTGCGGCTGCTGGCCGCCGACATGGTGTTCGACCTGCCAGTGATCGGTGAGACTGCCCGCAAGGCCGGCCACACCATGGCGTGCGCCACCGACGCGCACCGCCTGCTGGCCTCCGGCGAGCTGACCGCGGTGTTCCCGGAGGGCTACAAAGGGCTGGGCAAGCGCTTCAAGGACCGCTACAAGCTGCAGCGCTTCGGCCGCGGCGGGTTCGTGTCGGCGGCGCTGCGCACCAAGGCGCCGATCGTGCCGTGCTCGATCGTCGGCTCCGAGGAGATCTACCCGATGATGGCCGACGTCAAGCTGCTGGCGCGGCTGTTCGGCCTGCCGTACTTCCCGGTCACACCGCTGTTCCCGTTGGCGGGGCCGGCCGGACTGGTGCCGCTGCCGTCGAAGTGGTACATCGCCTTCGGCGAGCCGATCTCGACCGAGGACTACGACGCCGGCGACGCCGAGGACCCGATGGTCACCTTCGAGCTGACCGACCAGGTGCGCGAGACCATCCAGCAGACGCTGTATCGGTTGCTGGCCGGGCGCCGCAACATGTTCTTCGGCTGATCCTCCAGCCGTGTTCGCCGGGCCCTGCCCGGCCACCAGACGCGAAAGTCCCTCATTTGGGCCGAAATTGGAGACGTTTGCGTCTTCTCGCGGGTTAGGCCGGCTTGACCAACGTGAACTGGCAGACGTCGGTGTAGCCGTCGCGGAAGAGATCCGCGCAGCCGGTCAGGTACTTCATGTAGCGGTCGTAGACCTCTTGCGACTGGATCGCGATCGCCTCGTCCTTGCGGGCCTCCAGATTGGCCGCCCAGGTGTCGAGCGTGCGCGCGTAGTGCAGCCGCAGCTGCTGCTTTTTGGTGAGCGTGAAGCCCGCTTTAGTCGCGTGTTCTTCGACGACCACCGCCTGCGGCAGATCTCCGCCGGGGAAGATCTCGTCCATGATGAATTTGAAGAACCGCAGGTGACTCATGGTGACCGGCAGTTCTCGCTCGGCGAATTCGTCGTCGGCCGGCTTGATGATGGTGTGCAGCAGCATCACCCCGTCGGGCGGTAGCACCTCGTAGGCCATCTTGAAGAAGTCGTCGTAGCGGTCGCGGCCGAAGTGTTCGAACGCCCCGATCGACACGATCCGGTCCACCGGCTCACGGAACTGCTCCCAGCCTTGCAGCCGGACCTGTTTGGAGCGCTGGCTGGGAGACTCGGCGAACTTCTGCTCGACGTGCGCGGCCTGGTTCTTGCTCAGCGTCAGCCCGATCACGTTGACGTCGTACTTCTCGATAGCACGCAAAAGCGTTGCGCCCCAACCGCATCCGACGTCCAACAGCGTCATACCCGGCTGCAGGCCGAGCTTGCCTAACGACAGGTCGATCTTGGCGATCTGAGCCTCTTCCAGCGACATGTCGTCGCGCTCGAAGTAGGCGCAGCTATACGTCTGCGTTCGGTCGAGAAAGAGCCGATAGAAGTCGTCGGAGAGGTCGTAGTGGGATTGCACGTCCTCGAAGTGCGGCGTGAGGTCGCGCGTCGGATCGGTAGCCCCCTGTTTCATAGCGGCCGACCCTAAGCCCCACTGCGAATCGACGCAATTGCCGCCGCGGTCGCTGCAGCGTCGGCCTCCTGACCAGCGGCTTCCCCGATCATGGTGACCACGCTGGTCACTACGGCCTTTCCGTCGGCATCGGTGACTTCGCTGCGGATTTCGGTGATCACCGTGCCGTGGGACTGGATGACCGAGTCCAAGTAGGCGTCGAAGAACAGCCGGTCGCCCGCGAGAATCGGCCGGTGGAACTGCAGCTTCTGGTCGCGGTGAAAGACGCGGGCGATGTTGATCGGGATGTCGAACTTGGTGAACAGTTCTAGCTGCAGGCGCCGGCCCGCGATCGCGAGGAACGTCAGAGGGGCCACCACCGCGGGGTAGCCGTGCTCGGCGGCGGCATCTTCGCTGAAGTGGGAAGGGTGATCGTCTTTGACAGCGCGCGCAAACTCGCGAATCTTTTCCCGCCCCACGTCGAAGTAGTCGTGGTGGCGGTAATGCTTACCGATGAGTTCTTTGGCTTCAACGGGAACTGTCATTTCCGCTGCTTACTCTCCGCTCAAATTAGGGCTCAGCGGCGCAGCTTATCAGCGTGAGTGCCGCGGCGACGCGACACGGGGTTGTCGCGGTCGGTGCGCCTCTCGCGCGGTTACCCGCGCTCGCGGCGAC
>NZ_DASRBZ010000217.1:0-15946 GCF_035653355.1 Mycobacterium sp.
CAAGCTGATCGATGAATACCCTTGGGAGACCGACCTTGGCGACGCGCTGGTGGCTGTGACCGGTCAGATGACCACCCGCAAGGTGTGGCGCGAACCGGTGGGGGTGGTAGGCGCGATCACACCGTGGAACTTCCCGTTCGAAGTCACCATCCACAAGCTCGCCCAGGCGCTGGCCACCGGCAACACCGTGGTACTGAAACCGGCCCCCGACACCCCGTTCAACGCGACGCGGCTGGGGCGTCTGATCGCCGAGTCCACCGACATCCCGGCCGGCGTGGTCAACGTCGTCACCGCGTCGGATCACCTGGTGGGCGAGGAGCTTACGCTGTCGCCCAAGGTCGATCTGATCTCGTTCACCGGCTCTACCGTGGTCGGCAAGCGGATCATGGAGAAGGGCGCGGCGACCATGAAGCGCCTGTTCCTCGAACTGGGCGGCAAGTCGGCCACAATTGTTTTGGAGGACGCCGATTTCGCGATGGCGTGTGCGATTGGGATCGCGCCGTGCATGCACGCCGGACAAGGCTGCGCGAACCCGACTCGGTTGCTGCTGCCCCGGTCTCGGTATGACGAAGGCGTAGCCAACCTCAAGGCGATGTACGAGAACGTCTCCCCAGGAGACCCGCAGGATCCTGGAACCCTTTGCGGCCCAGTCATTTCCAACAAGCAGCGCAAACGCGTGCTCGGCTACATCCAAAAGGGCATCGACGAGGGCGCCACCTGCCTGGTCGGCGGCACCGAACCACCGGCCGGATTCGACAAGGGATTCTGGGTGCGGCCAACTCTTTTCGTCGACGTCGACAACAAGATGACCATCGCACAGGAAGAGATCTTCGGCCCGGTCCTCTCCGTTATCCCATTCGACGACGAAGAGCATGCGATCCGCATCGCCAACGACAGCATGTACGGGTTGGCCGGCAACGTGATGTCGGGTTCCGTCGAGCACTCCCTGGCGGTGGCGCGCCGGCTGCGGGCCGGGTTCATCGGTGTGCAAGGTGCCGCACCGTATGGCGCCGATACGCCGTTCGGCGGCTACAAAGCCAGCGGCGTCGGCCGGCAGAACGGCGTGGCCGGGTTCGACCAATACACGGAAATCAAATCGGTGGGCTACCCCGCCGGCTGAAGGAGAGACAGCAGAGTGGACCTGTTTGACGATCTCGAGGACTTCGGCAAGTTCGATGACGTGGTGTCCGGCGATGTCCGGGACCCATACACCGGGCTCGCCCTGATGCGGCGCGAACAGCCGGTCCAGCGCCTGGACACATCGACGATGCCCCACGAAGAGTCCAAGCCCGTGTTCATGGTGTATCGCCACGAAGAGGTCCAGCAGATGCTGCGAGACAACGAGACGTTCTCGTCCGCAATCATCATCGACGCATTCGGTGACGCGTTGGGCAAGCACGTCATGCTCGGAATGGACGAGCCCGAGCACGGCCGCCACAGGGCCCTTGTCTCCAAAGCCTTTTCGCAAAAGGCGTTGGCGCGTTGGGAACACGAACTCGTCGGACAGGTGGCAAACGAGCTGATCGACCGGTTCGCCGATCGGGGGCACGCCGATCTGAGAAGCGAATTCACGTTCCCATACCCCACGCAGATAATCGCCGGCCTCCTTGGTTTGCCGCGCGAGGACTATCCGCAGTTTCAGCGCTGGTCCGTTGCGTTGCTGAGCATCCTGTTCGAGCGCGAGCGGGGCCTCGCCGCGTCAGAAGCATTGCGGGAGTATTTCGTTCCGATCCTCGCTGCCCGCCGACAGGAGCCCCGCGACGATCTGATCAGCGGCCTGGCCCAAGCTGAGATCGACGGTGAGAGGCTTTCCGACGAGGAGATCTTCTCGTTCTTGCGGCTGCTGCTGCCGGCTGGTATTGAGACCACGTATCGCTCACTGGGCAACCTGCTGCTCGCGCTGCTGTCCAACCCTAATCAGCTGGACGCCGTCCGCACGGATCGGTCGCTGATTCCGCAAGCGATCGAAGAGGCGATCCGCTGGGAACCGCCATTGCTCACCATCACCCGGGTCGCGACTCGCGACACCGAGCTGGCAGGTGTGTCGATCCCAGCGGGCTCGGCGGTCATGCCCGTGCTCGGTGCGGCCAACCGGCAAGAAGATCGGTATCCCGACCCGGATCGCTTCGACATCTTCCGTCAGCCGCGGGCGCACATCGGTTTCGGCCATGGGGTCCATGTCTGTCTGGGGATGCATCTGGCGCGGCTGGAAATGCGCGTTGCGCTCAACCTGCTCTTCGACCGGCTGCCAAACCTGCGGCTCGACCCAGACGGCGACGATCCGCATATCCGGGGCCAGGTGTTCCGTTCGCCGACCTCGGTGCCGGTGCTCTTCGACGCACCAGCGGAACAGACGGCGTGACTGAACTCCCGCTTTGCCGCCTGCGTTACCGATACCACAGCCATCGTGCAATGACGGAGCAGGCAGTGCCGGCTGCGACAGGCACGCCAGCGTCGGCAACGGTACTGCGAACCCTCCGGGAGACCTCGTGAGTGATTTCGAATCCGTCGACTTCTTCACCGACCAGTCGCTGATCCCCAATCCGTATCCGTACTTCGACGATCTGCGCTCACGCTGCCCAGTGTTTCGTGAACCGCATCACGGCGTATGGGCGGTAAGCGGGCATGAGGAGGCTCTGTCGGTGTACAAGGACACCGCATTTTCCTCATGCAACGCCGTCAGCGGGCCGTTTCCCGAGCTTCCGTTCGAGCCCGCAGGTGACGACATCGGCGCGTTGATCGAGCAGCATCGCGACCAGATTCCGATGAGCGAACACATCGTGACACAGGATCCTCCGCAGCACACCCGCATCCGAGGCTTGCTGAGCCGGCTGCTTACCCCTAAGCGGCTCAAAGAAAACGAAGAATTTATGTGGCGCTTGGCCGACCGGCAGCTCGACGAATTCGTCAGCCGCGGAAAGTGCGAGTTTCTCGAGGAGTACGCGAAACCCTTCACCATGCTCGTGATCGCCGATCTCCTCGGCGTTCCCGCGGAAGATCACGAGGAATTCCGGGCCGTCTTCGCCGGACAGCTTGTCGGCGCACTGGAAGAAGACCGGGTCGCGCACAACCCTCTGCAGTGGCTCGACGACAAGTTCTCCACCTACATCGTCGAGCGGCGACGAGAGCCGCGTGGGGACGTGCTGAGCGAGTTGGCCGAAGCAAAGTATCCCGACGGCTCCACCCCTGATGTCATCGACGTCGTGCGGCTCGCGACGTTCCTGTTCGCCGCGGGACAGGAAACCACAACGAAATTGGTCAGCGCCGCAATGCGGTTGATCGGCGAACGTCCCGACATCCAGGCACTGCTACGCCAGGACCGCAGCCGCATCCCCGTCTTCCTCGAGGAAACACTACGCATCGAGAGTCCGGTCAAGAGCTACTTCCGCATGGCGCGCACGTCGACAACCGTCGGCGACGTCCCAATTGCCGCCGGTTCCACGATGATGCTGCTGCCCGGGGCTTGCAACCGCGATCCGAGGAAGTTCGAAAATCCCGACGAGTTCCGCGTCGACCGGCCGAATGTTCGCGAACATATCGCATTCGGACGCGGCGCGCATTCCTGTCCCGGCGCGCCACTTGCCAGGGCCGAGGGGCGGATATCGCTCAACCGGATTCTCGACCGGATGGCCGACATCACCATTGCCGAGGCAGTGCACGGCCCGCCCGGCGCACGCCGCTACAGCTACGAACCCACCTACATCATGCGAGGCTTGACCGAACTGCACCTGGAATTCCGGCCGCTCCGGTGATCGACGGCCAAGGTGGATGCAACGCCGACGACATACACGGCAAAAGCATTGATACTCATCGAATTACCGGGTGGGATCCCGGCTTCACCAAACGGATGATCGATGCAGCCGCACCGATCGCCAAGCGCTGGTTTCGCTTCGAGGCACGTGGATTGGACCGGGTACCGCCGGCAGGCGGGGCAATGCTTGTGTCCAACCACTCGGGCGGCATGCTCACCCCCGATGTGCTGATCTTGGCGACGGCCTTCTACGGCAAGTTCGGCTATGATCGCCCGCTGTACACCCTCGGTCACGATGCACTGTTCGCCACACCGCTGTCGAGTTGGTTCGCCCGCATCGGTGTAATCCGCGCCAGCCGCGAAAGCGCCATAAAAGCGCTGCGGTCAGGCGGTGTCGTGCTGGTGTTTCCTGGCGGCGTCTACGACTCATACCGGCCGACGCTGGCGGAGAACATCGTCGACTTCAACGACCGCACCGGATATGTGAAAACCGCGATTCGTGCCTGCGTGCCGATCGTGCCCACGGTGTCGATCGGCGCTCAGGAAAGCCAGCTGTTTTTGACCCGCGGCACCTGGCTGGCTAAGCGGTTGGGACTCAAACGGTTGCGGTCGGACATACTGCCGCTGACTCTGGGATTTCCATTCGGGCTGAGCATGATCCTGCCGCCCAATGTTCCGTTGCCCACCAAGATCGTCACAGAGGTTCTGGAACCGATCGACGTCATCGCCCGGTTCGGCGTCGAGCCCGACATCGCGGAGGTCGACACCTACATCCGTTCGGTGATGCAGACCACGCTGGACAAGCTGGCTCGACAGCGGCGGTTTCCGGTTCTGGGCTGACGACGCGACGCTCTACCGTGACGACGCGGCGACCGCGGGCGGCAAAGCTGTCCGTACCTCGGTGAGTGCTCCGGAAAACCCTGCTGCTGACGGATTTCAGCGAAGGCGCGGGTCATGGCGTCGGTAGCCTCATGAGTGTCGTCGAGTGTGCGGTCGTCGGCTAACACCGAGATGTTGAGCTGGTCGACGTAGCTCCAGACCGTGATGTTGATGCCGCAGCCGGCGATCAGCGGGCCGACGGAATAAATCTCGCTGACCGGCGCACCGGCCAGGTGGCCGCGTTCGCGCGGCCCCGCCACGTTGGAGACCGGGACGTTGAAAATCCTGTTCCGCGCATCGCGTTCGGCTAGCCATCCCAACACCGGAGGCGCCACGAAGGGCGGCACGTATGCAATCAACCGGCTGTACAGCTGGGGTCCGAAGAGCTCGTAATTTTCCTTGGCAATCGAGGCACCGAGAGACGTCAGCCGCACACGCTCCAGCGGGTCGCCGATGTGCACGGGCAGTGACACCGCCATACCGCTCAACTCGTTACCGGTGATTCGGTCGGGCGAGCGGTCCGTGCTGGCCGGCACCGATGCCACGATCGGCTGGTCGACGGGCCCGTGATAGTGCAGCAACAGTTCCCGCATTGCTCCCGCCGCCATGGCCAGCACCATGTCGTTGATCGTGATCCGCAACGATTTACACACTTCTTTGGTCTGGCCAAGCGACAGCGTCGCACTGGCGAATGTTCTCGCCGGCGACACCACGTGGTTCAGGAAGGTCGGGGGTGCATGTAAGGGACGCGCCAGGTTAGGCAGCGCACCTCGCTCGCGGGATCGTCGCCGCAACCGCCAGAAGCCGGACACGGCGTCCTTGACCACCGCGGGACACTCGACGACCTGCTGGGCGTGGTCACGGGCGGCAGCGCGCAGCAACTCCGGTGTGGACGGCGGCTGGCATGCGGTATAGCTCTCGTGCTGCTCCGGTATCGGCCCCGGTTGATCCATTGCTCTGGCGAGCAGATTCGCCGACGCGACGCCGTCGGCCAAGGCGTGGTGCACCTTCCCGATGAGAGCGACTCGCTGATCGGCCATCCCGTCAGCGAAGTAGAACTCCCACAGCGGACGGCTCCGATCCAGCGGCCTACTGGCGACTTCTCCGATCAGCTGGTCGAGTTCTCGTCTGCCCCCGGGGCCGGGTACTTGCGCTCGCCGCAGGTGGTAGTCCAGGTCAACCTCGCAATTCTCCAGCCACATCGGATGGTGGAGCCGCCACGGAATGTCGACGAGCTTGTACAGCAACGGTTCGAGCAGGGATAACCGCTGTCGAAAGGTGCGCCGGAACACGTCGAAAGTGAAGTCACCGGGGAAATCCGCGGTGTCGAGGACGGCGACCTTCAAGGTGTGCATGTGCAGATTGGGCGCCTCGCAGTACAGCAGCATGGCGTCCATACCGTTGAGCCGTTTCACGGCAGCACCTCTCGTCCGATGCCTTGCAGTTCCTGCCGGTGCCTCAACCGGCTGATAGCGGTATTCGACCACCATCGCGACGGTCGGGCACCGTGTTTGACCAAATCTCTGTTCCGGAACCACCCGCGGCTAGCGGCGCTGTTTAGCGCGGGGACCTTTGTATCGGTCGATTCTCTTGTAGTGATTGCGATCAGCTATGACACACGGGACAGGAATGGGCAGCTGGGTTCCCTTGAACCAAATATATGTTCCATATTACAGTGCCTCGGGAAGTTGAAGAACGCGACGGCTATTGGCCGTCGACACTTTGTGAAGCCGCGGGAGGATTTGTCGTGAATTGCCGACTCGCATTCCATAGGGGAGCAGCTATGGGGCGCAAGCCGCCCCAGGCCCGTCCGCTTGCGGTGACAAACGCGGCACTCGGCATCGGTGTAAAGGTCATGCCCTGGATTCCGTCTTGGCTGAAGCTTCTCCTCGCAGGAGGAACACGAATCACTATTGACGGCAACACCCTAGACACCACACTTCAACTGATACTTGCCGCCCAACGGCGCACACGTACCGGGGGGCTGTCAGCGACTGGCGACCCGGGAATCGCCCGCGCCCTGATGCGACAGTCGCACGCGCTGATGGGCGCCCGAGTCGCTGTCCCCACCATGGACCTCGCGATTGCCGGTCCCGATGGCCCCTTGCTGATGCGGCATTACCGGCCGGTCCTTCCTAAGCCGGCGCCGTTACTTGTGTTCTTCCACGGTGGCGGCTTTGTCGTGGGTGACATCGAATCCCACGATGGCCTGTGCGGGATGATCTGCAGGGACGCCGCCATCCATGTCGTATCGGTGAACTACCGGCTGGCACCTGAGCACAAGGCCCCTGCCGCCGTCGACGACTGTATCGCCGCCTATCGATGGGCACTCAGACACGCCGCCGAGTTCGGCGCGGACCCATCCCGAATCGGTGTCGGCGGCGACAGCGCCGGCGGAAACCTGGCCGCCCTCGTCGCACTGCGCAGCCGCGAAGAGGGCCTTCCGCAACCAGCGCTGCAGGTGCTGCTATATCCGGTCCTCGACCTGTCGGCAGAGACTCGATCGCGCACCTTATTCTCCGAAGGTTTCTTCCTGTCCAAGCAAGACTCGGATTGGTTTATAGACCTATATCTGCGCGGCAGTGAACTGGCAGCTGACGATGCGCGGGTATCACCCCTAAAGGAAGCCGACCTGTCGGGCTTGGCTCCCGCTCTGGTGATCACCGCGGGTTTCGATCCACTGCGTGACGAGGGTAATGAATACGCCGCGGCATTGCGCTCGGCCGGTGTCACCGTGGATCACCGGCAGTTCAACGCACTTACACACGGATTTGCCAGCGTCGCCCCGTTCGGGGGCGCCAGCGCCGATGCGGTCGTGGCCACCATCTCGGCCATCCAGGCCCACTTCAGTCGGAATTTGTGAAGGACTCGGTCGCCTCGAGCGCCGTGACCTGTTTCTTGAGCCGCGATGGTTACCGGAGCTTCCAGATATTCTTCGCAGAATCACCAATACCAGCACCTCGACTCCCGGCCGGCGGCCACCGTGCTTTCTTCCTGCCGATAATCGGCCCACGGTCTGACACCCTCGACCAAATTTCTACGGCGGCCGCATGATCGCCTACACCGCGCCGCCTAACGACCCCACCACGACGAGGCTTACCCAAGCCGACCACGCACGCCCAACCGTCGCGTAATCATCGCCATACCAGCTACACTCACGCCCGCCGCAATACGATGACCCGCCAAGCCGCCGGCAACGTCACCGGGACGCCCAGAACACCGTCGGAACCACCGGCAGCCCAAACAACTGGGTTTAGCCAGATATTCGAAGACGTCCCCCGCAACGGAGTGTCAGCGTCCCATCTGGCGGCGGTTGCGCTCGCTGATCTCGGCGTAACGGGCCGCAAGATCAGCGGTGTCGGCGTGCTGGGCGCCGGCGATGGCCTGCTCGGCCGCAAGCGCCGGGCCTGTGACGGCGGCCGAGCCGGTGACGTAGATCTGCTTTAGGGCGGCCATTTTCGGCCCCGGTACCTCGGCGACCTGCGCCGCCAATTCGGCGGCCCGAGCCAGCAGTCGGTCGTGCGGCACCACTTCGGTCACCAGCCCGATCCGCTCGGCTCGCGCGGCATCGACGACCTCGCCGGTCATCGACAGCCGTCGCGCCATCGCCGTGCCGACCAGCTGCGGCAGTCGGGCCGTCATTCCGCCGCCGGGCAGGATGCCGACCCGCACATGGGTATCGGCGAACACCGCGCGCTTCGAGGCGATCAAAAAGTCGCAACCGAGCGCCATCTCAAGCCCTCCGGTGAAAACCGGGCCGTTGATCGCCCCGATCACCGGTGTCGCCATCTCGGCCACTCGCACGATGCAGTTATGCGTCTGGTAGCGCTGGAAGTACGACATGCCTTCGCCCTGGGCCTCCTTCAAGTCCACCCCGGCGCAAAAGGCGGGATCGACACCGGTGAGCACCACCGCGCGCACCGACGGCTCGCCATCAGCCTCGCACAAAGCCGCATAGAGCGATTCGATCAACCCGATATTCAACGCGTTTCGCGCTTCCGGACGGTTCATCGTCAGCACGCGCACCGCGCCGTCATCCTCGACACGAACCCACTGCCGGGTCGTCATTGTCAGCTCACGAACTGCGCGGCCCGCTCGACCAAATCCAGCAGCGGCTGCGGGAAGATTCCCAACAGCACAGTTACTGCCGCGCATACCGCGATCGCCGCCTTGGTCCACGCGCCGGGGGTCACCACGTGGGGGGCTTCGGCGGGCGGATCCGTAAAGAACATCAGCACGATCACCCGCACATAGAAGTACGCCGCGACACCGCTGGCGACCACACCAATGATCACCAACGGCACCGCGCCACCTTGGGCAGCGGCCTTGAACACCGCGAACTTGCTGACGAAGCCGCTGGTCAGTGGAATACCGGCGAACGCCAACAAAAACATCGAAAACAGCAGGCCGGCAATGGGTGAGCGGCGGCCAAGCCCACCCCAGCGGGTCATGTCGGCGTCTTCGTCGCCGTCGTCGTTGCGGACCAAACCCACGACGGCGAACGCGCCCACGGTACTGAAGCTGTAGGCGACCAAGTAGAAGAGCGTCCCGGAGACCCCAGCCGGGACAGCGGCGATCACACCGGTGAGGATGAACCCGACGTGCGCGACCGACGAATACGCCAACAGTCGCTTGACGTCGTTTTGGTTCACCGCGGTGACAGTCCCGACCGCCATGGTCAGGATCGCGACGCCCCACAGCATGGGCCGCCACTGGTCATGCAGCGGCGGCAGCGCGACATACACCACCCGCATCAGCGCGCCGAACGCGGCGACTTTGGTGGCCGCGGCCATGAATCCGGTGATCGGGGTCGGCGCGCCTTGGTAGACATCGGGAATCCAGGAGTGGAAGGGCACCGCGCCGACCTTGAACAGAAGGCCGACCGCCAGCAGCCCGACCCCGATCAACGCCATCGAGTTGTCGTGGTGCTGGGCCAGCCCATCGCGGATACCCGCCAGGGTCAGCGCACCGGTCGCGCCGTACAGCAGCGCCACACCGTAGAGGAAGAACGCCGACGAGAAGGCGCCCAGCAGAAAGTATTTGACCGCCGCCTCCTGGGAGAGCAGGCGGCGATGCCGGGCCAGCCCGCACAGTAAATACAGCGGCAGTGACAGCACCTCCAGCGCTACGAACATTGTCAGCAGGTCGTTGGCGGCGGGGAACACCAACATGCCGCCGACAGCCAGCATCGTCAGCGGAAACACCTCTGTCTGAGCGAACCCGGCCTGAATCGCTTGGCGCTCAGCCACGCTGTCGGGAACCGCAGAGGCCTGCGGCGTAAAAAAATCCAGTCCGGCACGCTGCGCGACCGTGGCAGCGCCCGGCCCGACGCGGGCGTTCGTTACGGCACTGCGCTCAGCGATGAACAGGATGGCCAATATCGCGACCAGCAGCACCGTGCCCTGCAGAACCAAGGTGGGGCCGTCTATTGCCACTGCCCGCATCACCGCCGTCTGACCAGAAGAGGGAATCCTCATGCCTACCATGATGTCTGCGACGAACGCGGCAACCAATCCAGCCAACGACAGCGTCACCTGGCTGGCATATCGGAAGCGTCGCGGCAGGAACGCCTCGACCAACACACCAACCACCGCGGCCCCGAAGACGATGAGCATTGGGGACAGCACAAAGTACTCGACACTGGGCGTGGGCATGCTCATCGGTGCGGTCCTTCAGCTGTTTTGTGATCGCCCACCGCCGTGACCGGGACCTTCGGTGCCGGATCGTGCTGGCCGATGGTAGCCATGGTGTGGCCGACCGCGGGATTGATGATGTCCAGCACCGGTTTCGGATAGATCCCCAGAATAAGCAGCAGCGCGACCAGCGGCGCGACGACGACAACTTCCCGCGGTACCAGATCGCGGATCCGTTCATTGCCCTGCGCCACCGGGCCGTTCATCACCCGCTGGTACAGCCACAACATGTACACCGCCGAGAGCACCAGCGCGGTGGACTCAAATGCCGCTGCCACCCAGTAGCGGTTGAAAGTACCCAGTAGCACCAGGAATTCACTGATGAACGGCGCCAGCCCGGGCAGCGACAGCGTCGCCAGCGCCGACACCAAGAACGTTCCGGCCAGCACGGGCGCCACCTTCTGCACACCGCCGTAGTCGGCGATCGATCGGGTGCCGCCGCGTGCGATCAGGAATCCCGCGATCAAGAACACCGCGGCGGTGGACAGGCCGTGGTTGACCATGTACAGCGTCGACCCGCTTTGCCCCTGGGTGGTCATCACGAAAATGCCGAGAATGATGAACCCGAAGTGCGAGATCGAGGTGTAGGCGATCAGCCGCATGATGTCGCTCTGCCCGATCGCCACGACCGCGCCGTAGACCACCCCGATGACGGACAACACGACGATCAGCGGACGGAAATACGTTGAGGCGTCAGGGAAGAGCTGCAGGCAATAGCGCAGCATGCCGAAGGTGCCGACCTTGTCCATCACGGCCATCATCAACACGGCGGTGGCCGGTGGCGCCTCCACCGCGGCATCGGGCAGCCAGCGGTGGAACGGCCACAGCGGGGCCTTGATCGCGAACGCGAACATGAACCCCAGGAACAGCGCCTTGAGCACGGCGGGGTCCACGCCCAGCCGGCCTGACGAGACTGCATCGACGATCGTGCGGAAGTCGAAGGTGCCGCCGATGTGTTGCGCCGTCACCACGTACAGCCCGATGACCGCAGCCAGCATGATCAGACCGCCGAACAGGTTGTACAGCAAGAACTTCACCGCGGCCCTCGACCGCCCGGCGCCGTGACCGAACCCACCGATGAGGAAGTACATCGGGATCAACATGGCCTCGAAGAACACGTAGAACAGCAACACGTCCAGCGAGATCAGCGAGATCAGCACCATCGATTCGACGGTCAGCGTCAACGCGACGTAGGCGTGCACACCGCGGGAGCGTTCGCCTCCTTCATTCCAGCCGGCCAGCATCAGCAGCGGCACAAGCACCGCGGTGAGCAGCACCAGCACCACCGCGATGCCGTCGACCCCAAGGGTGTAGCCAGCGCCGAAAGCCGGTATCCACGGGTGCTTTTCCACGAACTGGTACTGCTGGTCGCCGGGCCGGAAACCGACGGTGATGGCAATCGCCAGCGCCAGCACCGTCACGGCGATCGTCAGTCCGAGCCATTTTGCGAATTGTCGCCACCCCGGCGGCACAATGATCGCCAACCCGGCGCCGACCAGCGGAACCAGCCACAGCACGCTCAGCCACGGGAAATTGCTGTTCACCACAGCTGCACCGCCAAGATCGCCGCCGCAACGAGTGCCGCGCCCGCAAACATCGACAGCGCGTAGTTGCGGGCGAAGCCAGTTTGCAAGCCCCGCAGCCCATCCGAGATCCGGCTCACCAGCGCCGCCAACCCGAGAACCGAGCCATCTACACCTCTGTTGTCGATTTCGACCAGCGCATCGGTCACGTGCCCGCCCGGGCGCATGAACACCTCCTCGTTGAAGGCGTCGCCGTAGAGATCTCGGCGCGCGGCCACGGTCAGCACGGAGACCTTCTCGGGCGCCGCTGCCGGCACCGGGCGGCTGCCGTACATCCGATAGGCCACTGCGATGCCGACCAAGACGACGATGAACGTCACCATGCTGGTCAGCCACACCGGGAGGGGGTGCCCGGCTTCGTGCACTCCGACGATCGGCTCGAGCCAATTCCGCAGGCCGCCACCCATGACCAGCAGACCTCCGGAGAACACCGAGCCCACAGCGAGCAGGATCATCGGCCAGGTCATCACCGCCGGTGCTTCATGTGGATGTGCGTCTGGCTCCCAACGCTTTTCGCCGAAGAACGTCATCAGCATGACTCGGGTCATGTAGAACGCGGTGATCCCGGCGCCCAGCATGGCGGCCCCGCCGAGAATCGGACCACGAACTCCGCCGTCGGCTAGCGCCGCGTCGATGATCGCGTCCTTGGAGAAGAAGCCGGCGAGCGGCGGCACCCCGATGATCGCCAGATACGCCAGCCCGAAGGTGGCGAAGGTGACCGGAAGGGCCGCGCGCAGTGCGCCGTAGCGGCGCATGTCCTGCTCGTCGTTCATCGCGTGGATCACGGCGCCTGAGCCCAAGAACAAGCCGGCCTTGAAAAAGCCGTGGGTGAGCAGATGCAGGATCGCGAACGCGTACCCGGCCGGGCCCAGGCCGGCGGCCAGCACCATGTAGCCGATCTGGCTGATCGTCGACGCCGCCAGCGCGCGCTTGATGTCGTCCTTGGCGCAGCCGACGATTGCGCCGAACAGCAAGGTCACCGTCCCGACGATCACCACGGCCAGTTGAGCATCGGGGGAGAGGTTGTACAACGGGTTGGACCGCACGATCAGATACACGCCGGCGGTCACCATGGTGGCGGCGTGGATCAGCGCGGACACCGGGGTGGGGCCTTCCATCGCGTCAAACAACCAGGCCTGCAGCGGAACTTGTGCTGATTTCGCGCAGGCGCCCAGCAGCATCAGCAACCCGATGGCGGTTAGCACCCCTCGTCCGGCGCCTGGCGCGGCGGAAAACACTCCGGCGAACGACAACGTGCCGAAGTTGGCGAACATGAGGAACATGGCCAGCGAGAGCCCGATATCGCCGACACGGTTCATCACGAATGCCTTCTTGGCGGCGGTGGCCGCGGACGGCCGCTGATACCAGAAGCCGATCAGCAGGTAGGACGCCAGGCCGACGCCTTCCCAGCCGACGTACAGCCCCAGGTAGTTGTCGGCAACCACCAGCAGCAGCATGGCGGCCAGGAACAAATTGAGGTAGGCGAAAAACCTTCTGCGGTCCGGGTCTTCGGCCATGTAGCCGATCGAATAGATGTGAATTAGCGACCCGACGCCGCTGATCAGCAGGACGAAGCAGATCGAGAGTTGGTCGATCTGCAGCCCGAAGTCGACGTGCAGCCCGCCGACGGGCACCCAGCTGAACAAGTTCTGGCGGATGGCGCGATCGTCACCTGGCCGGCCGAACATGTCGGCGAGCAGTGCCACGCCCACCCCGAAAGCCGCGACGGCGGCGGCGCAGCCCAGCAGATGGCCGAAGGGGTCGGTTCGTCTGCCGCCGAGCAGCATGATCGCCGCACCCGCCGCCGGAAGCGCCACGAGCAGCCAGGTGAGATGTGTCATCGCGTGGCCTACCCCTTGAGCAGATTTGCGTCGTCGACCGAAGCGGACTTGCGGGTGCGGAAGATGGTCATGATGATCGCCAGTCCGATGACGACTTCACAGGCGGCCACCACCATCGTGAAAAACGCGATCATCTGCCCGTCGAGGTGTCCCTGCATCCGGGCGAACGTGACGAACGCGAGGTTGACCGCGTTGAGCATCAACTCGACGCACATGAACATCACGATCGCGTTGCGCCGCAACAACACTCCTGACGCCCCGATGGTGAACAACAGCGCCGAGAGGTAGAGGTAGTTCAGTGGATTCATGACTCACCGTCCGCATCTGAACCGTTGCCCGAGCCGATCGTGCGCTGCTCAAGCACCTGCGGCACAGACAGTTTCGACGGTGAGCCGTCGGGCAACCGCGCGGCGACGTCTACTGCGTTGTGGCGGGCATAGACGCCCGGACCCGGCAGCGGCGTGGGGTATCCGCCGGAGCGGAAACGTTCGATCGCCAATTCCCTCTGGGTCTTGCGTCGTTCGAAGCGCTCCTTGTGGGTCAGCACCATCGCCCCGACGGCTGCGGTGATCAAAAGTGCGCTGGTGAGCTCAAATGCCCACAGGTAGCGGGAAAAGATCAGCGACGCCAAGCCGTTGACGTTGCCGCCGGCGTTGGCTTTGGTCAGCCCGACGAAGGTTCTAGTGGTCGCGGCGCCGATACCGGCGATCAGCAGGATGCCGAATCCGACACCGGCGATCACCGCGGCGACGCGCTGGCCGCGCAGCGTCTCCACCAGAGATTCCGCGGAGTCGACACCGATCAGCATCAGCACGAATAAGAACAGCATCATCACCGCACCGGTGTAGACCACCACCTGCACCACGCCCAAGAACAGCGCGTCTTGGACCATGTAGAACACCGCCAGGATGATCATGGTCATCGCCAGAAACATCGCCGAATACACGGCGTTGGCGGCCATCACCATCCCGACTGCGCCAATGAGCGCCAGCGCGCCCAACACCCAGAAGGTCACCGCCTCACCAGTGGACGTACGGGTAATCGTGTCGGTGGCCAGCCCACTGGCCAGCACAGCCGTCACCGCAAACCACCCGTCGGCTGCTGTTGGTGCTCAACGTCCTTGTCCCGCAAACCTTCCGCGGTCACGTTGCCCAGGTAGTAGTCGATGTCGGTAGCGCCCGGTGCCCGTGGGTGCGGCGGTGGCGTCATACCCGGCTGCAGCGGGGCCAGCAGCCGATCCTTCTCGTAGATCAGGTCGGCTCGGTTGTCATCGGCCATCTCGTAGTCGTTGGTCATCGTCAGCGCCCGGGTCGGGCACGCCTCTACGCACAGGCCGCAACCGATGCAGCGCAGGTAGTTGATCTGGTACACCCGTCCGTAGCGTTCGCCGGGTGAATACCGTTCTTGTTCGGTGTTGTCGGCGCCCTCGACGTAGATGGCGTCGGCCGGACAGGCCCAGGCGCACAGCTCGCAACCGATGCACTTCTCGAGACCGTCGGGATACCGGTTGAGCTGATGGCGGCCGTGGTAGCGAGGCGCCACCGGACCGGGTTCCTCCGGATACTGTTCGGTGATCGGCCGTCTGAACATCGAGCCGAACGTGACACCGAATCCGGCGATTGCGTCCCAGAATCTAGCCATTCGAATCCTCCTGGGTCGCTGCGACCAATGCATCACTGTTCAACGGCGGTGTGGGGAATGCCGGTTCGGTGACCGGCTTATCGGCCGGTGTGCCCGTCCGCGCCCGGTCCTGCTCGCGGGTTTCCAAGCCGAACAGCGGTCTTCGCAGCAAAATCAGCAGCGCCACGGCGACGACCGCGCTGGCGATCACCAGCGTCGCGGTCCAGTGCGGATAGCCGTGGCTTCGCAGGCTGCGGATGATCGCTGCGATCATCACCCACACCAGCGACACGGGAATGAGGACCTTCCAGCCCAACGCCATGAACTGGTCGTAACGCAGCCGCGGCAACGTGGCGCGCAACCAGAAATAGACGAATAGGAAGGTCCAAACCTTGGCGGTGAACCACAACACCGGCCACCAGCCGCTGTTGGCCCCATCCCACATGTTCACCGGCCAGGGGGCATGCCAGCCGCCGAAGAACAGGGTCGCGGCCAACGCCGACACGGTGGTCATGTTGATGTACTCGGCCAGATAGAACATTGCAAAGGTCAGCGAGGAGTACTCGGTGTGGAAGCCGG
>NZ_DASRBZ010000218.1:0-2621 GCF_035653355.1 Mycobacterium sp.
TGGTAATCGGCTCTGGCGCGGTTGATTTCACCGGCCAGGATATAAGCCTGCACCATCGCCAGACCCGCCCCCTCGCCCGCCAGCAGCGAGACCGCAGCGGCGGCGTCGCCGATAAGCGCCACACGCCCCTGTGACCAGCGGTCCATGGCGATCTGGCTAACCCTGTCGAAATACACATCGGCAATGCAGTCGAGCTCGCGCAAGATCTCGGCGCACTCCCAGCCGGCGTCGCCGAAGACGTCACGCAGGGTGTTTCTGACCTCAGCCAAGTTCTGCGGCTCGGGGCCGCTCATACGGTCCGCCGCGAAAATGAAAAGGAATAAGGTCCGGTCTTCGCGCATCGCGAATCGTCCAACCATCCGCCCGGGCGTGTTGTAAGCGACGTAGACCAATTCATCGCGCGGCTGATAACCCTGGACTTCGAAAGCGGCGACGCGGTACCCGAGACCGGCCTCAAACGCTGCTTCGGGCCCGAACACCAAACGGCGCACCGGCGAATGGATACCATCGGCGCCAATGACCAAGTCGAACATTCGTCGCCAGCCGCGTTCAAACGTGACCTGCACGCCCGAGTCATCTTGAGCGATGGCTGAGACGGTTTCGCCGAAAAGCGTTTCGACATGACGGTGGATGCAACGGTAGATGATGGCCGCCAGATCACCACGCGCCACAGTGACGAACCGGCCATCGACGGCCCGCCGGAACGAATCCACCGAAAAGCCGCCCGCCTTCCGCGACTTCCGGTCCACCAGACGCACGTCCTGGACCGCATACCCAACACTGTGCAATTCGTCGATGAGGCCCATACGTTCTGCGACGGCATATCCGCCACCCCAGAAGTCGACGGCATACCCACCCGTGCGGGGCCGCGGCGCCTTCTCGATCAGCGTCGGCTCGTGGCCGTACCGCCATAGCCAGTAGGCGAGAGTCGGTCCGGCGATGCCGGCACCGACAATGGCGACCCTCATAAGCGCAACCTCTTCGCGGACGGAGCCATCCGCTATAGTAGCACTATGCAATAGTTGCGCTGGTAAGCTGACCTTGCCGGAGTTGGCTCGTGGTGCGGCGCTGTTGCTTCTGACGAACCTCGTGGGCATCGTGTTGATGACGCGCTGGTGTTCCTGCTGACGGGCTTGGTCCCCAGCGACATGTTCCGGACCGGCGCGGCCCGATCCTTACTTCTCTGGCGATTGCCGCCGTCTGCGCGCTGGCTGTCGTGTTGATCCTTACGCCGGGCTTTGTCGCCGTCACCCGTCAGGTCCACCAACTCAAGCTGGCCACGCAAGCAATGACGGATCTCCTCGACTCGGGTAGCCGACTCAGTCGTATCAGCACCTCTGACAAAACGATTCGAGCCGACATCACCGGCCCCCGGCTCCCCCACCGATACAGAAGGTGGCTGCCACTCTGAGTCGCGCGCTGGGCCATCCGGATAGGTTTTCTTCCGATCCCAATAGGAGGATTGGAAACTAGTGTCCGGTGGCCCTACTTCGCTTGACGCGTCGAGCGGCTCTTTCTCGACTGCCTCAGCGACCGCAGTGTTGTCAATGACAAGTGTTTATCCCGTATGGAGTTGGGCCATCCGTCACATCGTCATGGTGTTGTCAGCGTCACGACAAAAAGGAGGAGCGACGATGGTCGAAGTCATGGTGCGATTTGCCGATGAACGCATTCCCAAAGGAATCGGCGCGAGTGGATACGGCGGGTGTTTTCGATGAGGGAAGTGCTACTGCAGCTCGTCGATGGGTGGCATCCTGCAGCCTATGCAGCGCTCAAAGCGCTCGCACTATTTGTGACCACGGCGACCGCTTTCCGCTTCAGTTTGCGCCGCACCATCGCCGCCCTAACACCGTTTGACTGGGTCACCGCCGTCGCCATCGGCGCGATCGTTGGCCGTACCGCCACCGCCGCCGACACGTCATGGCTCACTGGGGCTGCTGCCTTACTCACTTTGGTCGCAGCACATGACATTGTCGCGCGGCTGCGTTTCATGCCGTCGATGCGCCGCCTGGTTGACAAACCGGTGCGAGTACTGATCAAAGATGGCCATCTTGACCAGCTGAACTTGAAACGATGCGGAATCACCCGTGCGGACATCGACGCGATCCTGCGCGAACACGGTTACCAATCGCCCAATGACATTCGCCTGGCCCTATTCGAATCCAAAGGAGCGGTTTCGATCCTTGCCAGACCAGAAGACTTGCGAACGTCGCCGTAGGAACACCAGCCGGCCCCTGGTCTGGTTATCCAAAGTGCGTCAGTCATACGTGGCGGGCGTTAGGATCCCGTACTCGTCTCGGCATGCCCGACGGATAGCGGCCGATAGTAGCTCTGTGTCGATGACCTCCGTGTCGCGCATTGTGGCGAACCTTACGATCTGGTCCAAGTACGGGTACAAGCGAAACCCGACGCGGATCGCGAGATCGGAGACCATTCGGATGTGACTTGTATACCGATCAACGCGCTCGATGAGCTGCGCGAAAACGGCAGCGGCTCATGCTGTCTCCCCCTACCCTCCCCCTATGAGGGTCTGTCTGGTTCTGCTCATATCGCTTCTACTCGCGCTCTACGCGGTCAACACACCCCCTGCCCGCGCCGAGTTCGGTTTGACGTGCGACTAC
>NZ_DASRBZ010000219.1:0-4084 GCF_035653355.1 Mycobacterium sp.
AGCGCCGACACCACCGGCGCCTGCAACAACTCTCGGACACCATGCCGCGACGGACCCCAGCGCGCCAGGTGCAGTGCGATCATCGCATTGAGCCCAAGGATCGGCGTGTAGAGGGCGACGCCGTCGACCCGCTTCTCCAGATGCGAAACCAATGCTGCAACCGGGCTTCCCATCGAAACCCCCGATACCACAACGACGGTCGATTGTGGCTGCAGCCATCGCACGACGGCGCGGATCTCCGACACGGAGCGCATCATGCCCGCCACATTGGTCAGCGGATCGATGTCGGGATAGGGCGGCCAGTGTCGGCGCCGGATACCATGGCCCGGCTGCACCGGTACCGCGACATTGATTCCCAGCTTGCGCTGTATCCGGCCGGCTCGCGACATCAGCAGGTCGTCCGCGCGGCCTTGGCCCGCACCATGTGTCCACACCAACCAGGGCCGTGGCCCGTCGCGGTGCCGACACAGATGCACCACCGCTCTCGCCGGGCCGCCCAGGCCGGCGGCCTCCAGCGAGCCCGGCAGCGCCGGATCGTGCTCGAACGTCAGCCGCTCGTAGGCCACGGTGCCGATGCGCCGTCGCCGGATGTTGTACACACGCAATGGCTCCGGGTCGGCATGCGCCCGGTCGATGCCCAGCGCCGATAGCTCATCGGCCGCGGCGATGCAGGCGCTCAGCGGTCGTACCGCCTCTGTCACATCGCCGGCCAGCAGCGAAAAGCTGGTCAGCACAAGCTCGTCCAGCACGACCTCGCCGAACTGGCGCATACCGCGGGGAGATGCTGCAGACCAGCCGGTTGACTCAGTGATCCCGGACGCCGCCCGTGGCAACACCAATGCCAATTCGCGGGTGATGCCCAGTGCCCGTGTCGCCAACGCCATGTTCGTCATCTTGAAGAATTCTCCAACCTGATACTGTAATTGCTACCGTATTCGACCCGAGTTGTGTCGGGAATACCAGCGTTGCTGATCGCCACGTCTGCCACTTGAATCACCGGAGGTGAAATGCTGTGCCCGCCTTGGATCGATTTCCCACAGCAGCCCTTCCTCCCAGCCGTTGCGATTGCGTCACCGCAAGGCTGGCGCTAACCGACATGACGTCCCGCCCGAATCGCTAATAGGCGGGCAAATAGCATGTCGACCTGCTCAGCCAAACAGGGCCCAGACGCGACACCGTGAGCCGCTCCGCCGGTGCAAGCGCCGTACGCATAGCGTCCGCCGACCTGAAATATATACTGTAAGGTCTTTAGTATGACCAATCGGCCTTAGGAGGCGTCGGCATGAAAGTGCCTTTCACCTGGAAAGTCACCGGCTGGTTCATGATCGGCTGGTCGCCGGAGTTTCCGGTCGGCGAGGTCCGGCCGCTGCACTACTTCGGCGAGGATCTGGTCGCCTACCGTGACGCCGACGGCGAATTACATGTGCTGGAAGCGCACTGCAAGCACCTCGGCGCACACATCGGGCACGGCGGCAAGGTGGTGGGTGACTGTGTCCAGTGTCCGTTTCACGGCTGGCGGTGGGGCCCCGACGGCCGTAATAAATACATCCCTTATCAACCCGACCGGCCCAACCGGGCGCTGCGCCTGCGCATATTCCCGGTGCGTGAGCAATACGACTGCGTGTTTGTGTGGCACCAACCAGATGGCAAGGAGCCGGAATGGGAGATGCCAGACATCTTCTACAAATTCCCACAGTTCGAAACCAACCCCGCGGCCTATTACCGGGCGTACCCCGAATTCTCCCGGCGCGTGCAGCGCGAGCCGGTACACCCGCAGATCGTTGCCGAGAACGCCCCCGACAGCGCCCATTTCGAGTATGTGCACCACGCCACGGTGACGCCGCGGGTGTTGGACTGGAAGATCGCCGACCACGAATGGCACTTCATTGCAGGCTGGCCGGATGCCAGCAGCGACGACCCCGAGAAGATGTCGTTGCGGTTCCATAGCCACTTATTCGGCCTGGGCGGGGCGATCAGCGTGTTCGAAGGCGTGCAGAACCATCGGCTGATCTTCACCTGCACACCGGTCGACGACGGGTGTTCCGACCTGTTCTATTCGATTTGGTGGCCGCGAATGCCCGGCGACGAGTCCGACGTGCCGCCGGATGCGCTGCGCGAACGTATCGAGCAGCAGTTCCTATCCACCGTCTGGGACGATCTGGAGATCTGGCGATATCAGAAGTACGTTGAGCGGCCGCCCCTGGCGAAGCAGGACGCGAAACCATATATGGCGCTGCGCCAGTGGGCGACGCAGTTCTATGACGTCCCAGCATGACAGCGCTGCGGGATCTCGCCCGCCCTGGGCACACCGCGATCGTTACCCAAGAGTGCCAGGGCGCCGTCATCGGCCCGAATGCGGGGCTGGCTGCACTCGCGAAGGAAGCCCGCCGCATTGCGCTACCCAACATCGTCAGGCTGCTGCCGGCGGCGCGGGCCGCCGGCGTCCGTGTCGTGCACTGCCTGGTGCAGCGACGGCCCGACGGGCTGGGCGCAAACCACAACGCCAAAATCTTCGCCATCGGCCGCGGCGTCGATATTGCTCCCGGCACACCGGGTGCGGCGCTGCTGCCCGAGTTAGGCCCTAAGCCAACCGATTTGGTGCTGCACCGCTGGCATGGCGTCGGACCGATGGGCGGCACCGACCTCGACGCAATCCTGCGTAACCTCGGCGTCTCCACACTGGTTGTGGTTGGCGTGTCGCTGAATGTCGCAATACCCAACCTTGTCATGGACGCCGTCAACGCCGCCTACCACGTCATCGTGCCACGCGATGCCGTCGCCGGCGTTCCGGCCGACTATGGCGATGCGGTCATCGATAACACGCTGTCGCTACTGGCGACCATCACCACGACCGACGAGCTGCTCAGCGTGTGGAATCAGCAATGATTGACACCGCATCGGAGTATGCAGGGACACTTCATGCGCTGTCACGTGGGCGGCACGGCGGAACCACCCCTCTCGACGGCAGGAAACCGTTCGTGGCCGCAAGCATGTGGACGGTGGACGGTACCCTGCTGAGCGAGGCCGACGGCCTGATAATCCGATTGCTGCCGCACCAGCCATGAGAGGCCCGATGTCTGAAACGACAACGCAGTTCACGGTTCCCGCCGTCGCTGACGCCGTCACTGCCGCGTTCCCGGATCGCGAACTCGTCATCCAGGGCGAACGGCGATACACGTATGCGCAGGTCGTCGAGCGGTCCAACCGGCTGGCGTCGTATCTGCACTCTCGCGGGCTGGGGTGTCGTACCGAGCGGTCGTCGCTAGCCGGGCACGACGTAGGGCAGGACCTGGTTGGCCTTTACGCCTACAACGGAACCGAATTCGTCGAGGCGTTGCTCGGTGCATTCCGGGCGCGGGTTGCACCGTTCAACGTCAACTTCCGCTACGTCAAGAGCGAGCTGCAATACCTGCTTGCCGACGCCGGCGCCAGCGCGCTGATCTACCACGCCGCGTTCGCCCCACGGGTTGCCGAAGTGTTGCCGGATCTGCCCCACCTGCGTGTCCTCATTCAGATCGCCGACGACTCGGGCAACGACCTCATCTATGGCGCGGTGGACTACGACACGATCATGAAATCGAGTTCACCAGCACCGCCGCCGGTGCAGCCGTCGCCGGATGACCTGTACGTGCTCTACACCGGTGGCACCACCGGGATGCCCAAAGGTGTGCTCTGGCGCCAGCATGACATCTTCATGACCTCCTTCGGCGGCCGCGACCTGGTCAGCGGCCAACCGGTGACCTCCTATGAAGAACTTGTCACGCGAGCATCCGCCGGGCCGGGAACCAAGCTGATGATTCTGCCGCCGCTGATCCACGGCGCCGCGCAGTGGAGTGTCATGACCGCCATGACGACCGGGCAGTCGGTCGTCTTTCCAACGGTCGTCGACCACCTGGATGCCGACGAAGTCGTCCGGACCATCGAGCGGGAGAAGGTGGCGGCGGTGACCGTGGTCGGTGATGCGATGGCCCGCCCGCTGCTTGCCGCTATCGAGAGCGAAAATGCCGACGTGTCGTCATTGGCGGTGGTAGCCAACGGCGGTGCGCTGTTGACTCCCTACATCAAAGAGCGACTGATCCAGGCG
>NZ_DASRBZ010000220.1:0-2385 GCF_035653355.1 Mycobacterium sp.
CGATCTGCAGCACGCAGTGGTGGCGGCGGTACAGCTCGACGTAGTCGTTGGCCTGGAGAAGCATGTAGCTGAATTCGGTATAGGAGATGCCTTCGCCTTCCAGGCGCCGCCGGATGGTGTCGCGATCCAGCATCACGTTCACCGAGAAGTGCTTGCCCACGTCGCGCAGGAACTCGATGGCCGACATGCCACTGGTCCATTCGAGGTTGTTCTCGACGATCGCGCCGGTCGGTGAGTCGTCGAAGTCGACGAAGCGTTCCAGCTGCCCGCGGATCCGATCGGTCCAGTCCAGCACCGTGTCGGCGGCGTTCAGTGTGCGTTCACCGGTATCGCGGGGGTCACCGATCAGGCCGGTGGCACCACCGGCCAACACGATGGGCCGGTGGCCGGCACGTTGGAAACGCCGCAACGCCAGCAGCGGCACCAGGTGGCCGGCGTGCAGGCTGGGCGCGGTGGGGTCGAAGCCGGCGTACAGCGTGAGCGGGCCGCGCGCCGCGTCAGCGGCCAGCGCATCAAGGTCGGTGGACTGCGCGATCAGCCCGCGCCAGCCCAGCTCGTCGAGGATCGGTGCGCCCACAGTCATAGATCTTCCAGGATCGCCGCCACTGGCCGTTAATCGCTGGCCCCCGGCGCGGGTGCGCGCGGGCTGCGCCGGTAGGCCGACACCTCCGGTCGACCCTGCAGCCACAGCCGCCACGGCCGGTCGGCGGCATGGCTGATGCCCACCCGTGGGCCGCTGACGGCGTCAAGAGTGTGGTTCAGTTTCAGGGCGATGGGACTGTCGGGCTCGAAGAGGTCAAGTCCGTTGTCTGCCATCGTGATTCCCAATGCGGAGCAGAGATTTCCCGGTCCGCGGGCCAGCGCGAGAGTTCGGGCCAACTCGCCACGCCGGGACCGGGCAACGTCGATGCCGCTTTCGATCGCCGCGGCCCGCAGCAAGACGGCGGCCGCCGTCCCGTCCGGGCCACAGGCGACGTTGGCGCATACGTGGATGCCGTGGCTGCGATAGGTGTAGAGGTGTCCGGGCGGCCCGAACATCACAGCATTGCGACCGTTGAGCCCGCGATACGAGTGCGCCGCCGCGTCCGGCCAGGGGCCGTCCGGCACTCCGCCGTACGCCTCCACCTCGACGATCGTGGCGCTGACACCTCGCCCACACAGCGTGGCGCCGAGTAGTCGGCGCGCCGCGGTGACCGGGTCGACCACCAGTTCCTCAGCGCTCACCGAACAGATTTTGCACCCCGGGAGTCGAGCGAGCGGAACGAACCGCAGTGAGTGACGGGAGCGAGACGACCAATCGAGCCCGGGAGTCGAGCGAGCGGAACGAACGCAGTGAGTGACGGGAGCGAGACGACCAATCGAGCCTCAGGCTCTTGACAACACGGCATCCGGGGCGGATATTCATCATATGATGAGTTCATCGAGTGATGAATTGTTGGCGGACGGCGCGGAGGTGGCCGTCGACATCAACCACCTGCGGGTGATTCGAGGACAAAGGCCTGCGCTGCACGACTTTTCAGTGCAAATTGCCCGAGGTACCATCACCGGGCTGCTGGGCCCGTCCGGCTGCGGCAAAACCACCCTGATGCGCTGCATCGTCGGAACCCAGATCGTGACCTCGGGGACCGTCACGGTGCTGGGGCGCCCAGCGGGGTCGGCCGTGCTGCGCCGGCGCGTCGGATACATGCCGCAGGACCCGACCATCTACAACGACCTGCGAATCGTCGACAACGTGCGCTACTTCGCGTCGCTCTACGGCTTCGACGCGCGCGCCGCCGACGCCGCCATCGAACGCGTGGGCCTGTCCGATCACCGCACCGCCTATTGCGGCAATCTTTCCGGCGGCCAGCGCACCAGGGCGTCGTTGGCATGCGCGTTGGTCTGCCAGCCTGCGCTGCTAGTGCTGGACGAACCCACAGTGGGTCTGGATCCGGTGCTGCGCGCCGATCTTTGGGAGCAGTTTCATGAACTGGCCCGCGGGGGCACTACGCTGCTGGTCTCCAGTCACGTGATGGACGAAGCCGACCACTGCGGTGACTTGTTGTTGATGCGTGAAGGCCGCCTGGTCGCCCACACCACCCCGACCCGACTACGAGAGGACACCGGATGCACGGCACTCGAGGAAGCGTTTCTGTCCATCATCAAACGCAGCACCGCACGCCAAGCCGGCTAGGGCTGAAGGGGTATGCGGCGACCACGACGCGGATTCTGCGCCAACTGGCCGCCGACCACCGCAGCATCGCAATGGTTCTGTTGGTGCCAGTGCTGGTCATCACGCTGATGTACTTCATGTTCGAAAATGCACCGCACCGGCCCGGCACGCCGTCGCCGTTCAACAATGCCTGCTTGATTCTGCTGGGCCTTTTCCCGCTGTTCTTGATGTTC
>NZ_DASRBZ010000221.1:0-8816 GCF_035653355.1 Mycobacterium sp.
TGCTCGGGATCAGTGATCAGAACTAAAGCCCTTGTGTCCGTGGGTATCTCGTCAGAACTAGTGCGCTGCAGTGGCAGCACGTGAATGACATAGGGCCGTTTGCCCGACGGCCGCTCGCAAATCAACGATCGACCGGAGCGCGTATCGGAACTGTCACCCACGAGGGCAGCATGTAGCGCTCGATACAACTTGCGCTCGGTTAACCTGTTTTCGGCGCCGAGGCGACCGGCATACACGTGCACACCGTCGTGGGTGCGAAGGATGGCTTCGGCGGCCGCATTGAGATCGAGCACCCAGCATTCAGAGCCCACGAGAACGATGCCGTGCCGAACAGCATTGAGTGCACTGGCCAACTCAGCGGTGCGGTCGGCGAGCGCTGTGAGTTTGCTCTGCGTGCGCATAGCCTGCTGCAGATGGGGAATCAGCGCGCCCATGAGCTTCACACGATCTGGCGTATCGAAGGACTCGGTCCGCCGTGGCGACGTCACGATCAAACACGAGAGGCGTTGGCCGTCGGTCATGCTGACGAATAGTCCGTCTCCGAAGTCGTTCGGGCGCATCCAGTCGTTGTAGAATTCCGTGTTCGTCCCCGGTGCGACCAGCTCTGTTCCGGTGCGTACCGCGCCAACTGGACCGTTCTTCAGGCCCGCGAGCACATAATCCAGGCGGTAATAGTGCTCGGCGTAGGTCTTAGGGACGTCCGGCGGCGCAGTTGTGGCCTGGATTTGCCACATTCCGTTCGCAGCTTCACCAGTGAGCGAGCCGACGGCGCCGCCCAAGGCGCGGCGAATCTCGTGGAGGGCCGGCTCCCAATGCTGGGGAGTGACCGCAGCGGCGTAGATGCCGGAGACTAGCCGCGAGAACTCATCGACCGCGACCATCGCCGGGTCCCGGATTCGCTGGCTTGTATCGGCATGGCGCACTCTCGTCGCTGTGTAGCTCCTGTAAACGCTAGCTGATCTCATCCGTTTAGATGAGGTATCGCGCAATGCCCGGTGCTTTGCTAACTCCATGTCGGGTGGGGCGCTCGAGTGAGCGCCGGTTCGAACCGTGCGGCAAGGGACTGGGCCCGGCCTGCCGAGCCGACCGGGATCACGGCTGTCCATCGCACGCACAGACCCACGCTGAACGGTTACAACCGTGACATAATCTCTGCAACGAGAGCTCCTGCTGTGTCACCCCCGATGGCGCTTAACGGTTTCGACGCCAAGTCTTTGACGTGGCCGCTGATCGGCCGCGGTGAGGAGATGCGGGTCATCGACGCCGCGCTTTCGGCTCCTGATCTTTCCGGGATCGCCGTGCACGGCGTGGCCGGCGTTGGCAAGAGCCGAATCGCGCGTGAAGCGCTGATTCGCGCTGGCGGCATTGGGTGCGAAATCCGTTGGGCTGTAGCCACATCGGCAGCTAGCACAGTTCCTCTCGGTGCTTTCGCCGAGTGGGCGGGGCCGTCCGTCGCGGACACCCTGCAGCTTGTCCGCGGGGTGATCGAATCACTGACTTCCGCCGACCCGGGCACCACAGTGATCGTGGGCGTCGATGACGTCCAATTCCTCGACGACCTATCGATATTCGTCCTGCACCAGATCGTGCAGCAGAATGCTGCCAAAGTGGTGATGACGGTCCGCACCGGCGATCCAATACCTGCCGGGATTCGAGAGGTGTGGAAGGTTGGCCGGTTCGACCGGCTCGACTTGCAGCCGCTGTCACAAGACGAGACCACCCGGCTGCTCTCGGAGACCCTGAAGGGTCCTCTGGGTCTGACTGACGCCCGCCGGCTGTGGGCACTGACCCGCGGCAACCCCCTTTACCTGCGCACTATCGTTGAGCAGGAAATCACCCACGGTCGGCTCAGCAGGCAGTGCGGAAGCTGGCGTTGGAGCGGCGACCCGGTGGTACCGCCCAGCCTGGTGGACCTGATCGAGTCACGGTTCGGCGCACTGCCGGCCCCAGTCGCCGATGTCATCGACACGTTGGCGGTGGGCGAGCCGATCGAACTGGCGGCCCTGCGGCGCATCGCTGACCGCGACTCGATCGAAGAAGCTGACACTCGCGGCCTGATCACCCTCGAACCGCTTGATGGCCGCATCCACGTCCGGCTCGCGCATCCGCTCTACGGGGAGGTGCGGCGCAAACGTGCGTCGCCCATTCGACTCCGCCGGCTGCGCGGAATGGTCGTCGACGAGTTGACTGCATCCGGCAATTCCGATGACATCCACATCCTGGTGCGCCGCGCCACGCTAAGCCTGGACTCCGACCTTCAGCTCGACCATGACGTTCTCCTTAAAGCCGCACAAGGTGCCGTGTGGCTATTGGACCTCCCGCTGGCCGATCGGCTCGCTGACGCCGCCGTCCGCGCGGGCGCTGTCCCGGAGGCAAATTTCCTTCGGGCCCATGTTCTTTCATCGCTCAGCCGCGGCGAAGAGTCAGAGGCCCTGCTCGCCGAAACCCTCACCGGCGAATTAACCGATGTCGAACGCTCACAACTGGCCTTTTTGCGCGCGATCAATCGGTTGTTCCCGCTCGCCGATCCCGCGGGCGCGAGGAGGGTGATCGACGAGGCATCAAGAAACATCGCACCGCCCGCCCGCAATCTGATCGATGCTTTTCTCACCGTGTATTGGGCGGCGATGGGCAAGCCAGAGGCGGCGATCAACGCGTCGGCGGCCATCGCGTGGGACACGCTGCCCGACGTGCCGGCGCGCTTCACGTCATGGGGGATGACCGTCGCTCTCGGAGACGCCGGCCGCACCGCCGAGGCGGCGGCTGCCGCCGAGTCTGGATACCCCGTACCGGTGCGCGGCTTCGTGATCATCACTGACGCCCATGTCGGCGCTTTGCTGCTGTCGGGCCAGATTGCCAAGGCACAGCAGCAGGCCGACATTCTGGCCCAACGCGTGGCCACCGTACCGGGTCCCGGCCAACTGCAAAGTGATCCGGTCTCCGGTCGAGCTGCCCTAGGCGCCGGACGTGTCGACGTCGCGGCGTCCCTGCTGGAGCCGATGGTCGCGGCGCTGTCCGCCTCCGGGGAGACCATCCGCTGGGCCTATCGATGCCAAATTCCGCTCACGATTGCGCTGGCCATGCGCGGATTAACCGAAGAGGCGGTCACTGCGCTCACTACGCTGGAGAACCTCCGCCATCCTGGTTGGCGATACTTGGATTACGAACGCAGGATCGCCCAAGCGTGGGTTGCCGCCTGTCAGGGCGCTGTCAGCCAAGCGATCAAGATTGTGCTGGCTGCCGCCGAAACCGCCCGTGCCTGCGGGCAATACGCACCCGAGGTGATGTGCCTGCAAACCGCCACACAGTTCGGCGATCATTCGAGCAGTTCGCGTTTGACTGAGTTGGCCGAGATCGTCGAGGGGCCCCGCGCCGCGCTCGCAGCGCGGTTCGCCGCTGCTCTGCATGCCGGCGATGCTGCTGAATTAGCAAATGTTTCACAGGAGTTCGAGCGCATCGGTGATCTCGTGGCCGCTTTGGATGCGGCGGCACACGCGGCCATCGCCTACCGCCGCATGGACTTGCGTGGATCGGCGTTGAGCTGCAGTATGCGCGCGGATGCGCTCGCTGCACAGTGCGGCGGCGCGAGCACGCCGGCGTTGCGTCGGGCCAGCCAGAGACTTCCGCTGACTCAACGCGAAACAGAGATAGCCATGCTGCTCGGCGAGGGGTTGCCCAGCTCCGCGATTGCCCGGCGCCTGACGCTGTCAGTGCGCACCGTGGAAGGTCACATCTACCGGGCGATGGCCAAAACGGGTACGGTCAGCCGCGACGAACTGGCCTCGCTGTTGCAGCAACGCCCGACAATCCGGTAGGTCCCGGCGTCGAGTTACATCGCCCGCAACAGTGCCTTTCTGCCCTTGACCCGCAGCTTGTGGACGGTCGAGTCACGCAATTCCTTGATGCGACCGGCCATCTGGTTACCGAGCGTGTCGAGCTCTTCATCGCTGAGCTGCACTGGAGGTGGTGCGGGAATCATGTCGCGTTCCTCTTCGTCGGCATGCGCTTCAAGCACCATCGCGAAGGAATGCCATTCGTCGTCGTACCCGGGCGCGCTCGGCGACGTACGCAGAAGCACGGCCAGTTGGTCGATGACCTGGCGATGCTCGGCATGCGCGATCGCGATCAAGTCACCGGCCGCCGACAGCGCTGGGTAGTACAGGTCGTCTTCGATACGAAAGTGGATGTCCAACTCGACCAGCAGTTCATCGAGATACTCCTGGCGCTCCGCGCTATCCGGCGGCGTCGCACTGATTTTCTTGACCAGGCCTTTGATCAATTTGTGGTGATCCTGCAGCACGGCGTACGCGTTCACTTAGCCACTCCTTCCGCCGCCGCGAGGGCATGCTGGCCATCCCCGCGCAGCTCGATCATCCCGTCGTTAATCCGCGTCTGATAGCACGGCAGCGGAGCGGCCGCCGGGCCGCGCAGCACCTCTCCGGACTCGACATCGAAACGTGAACCATGCCAAGGGCATATGATCCGCCCCCGGTCGATCCAGCCGTCGGCCATCGGTGCGGCCAGATGTGGGCAGAACTCGCCGAACGCCGACACCTGCCCGTCGCCCTTGCGGCACAACACCAATCCCACGCCGTCGACCTCGATTCGCTGCGGCTTGCCGTCATGCAGCGCGTCCACCGGCAGCGCCGGGGTCCAGTCTGCGGTGCGAAGCCGCTTACCAGATTGGTCGATACCGATACCGGATTCGAACACCAACGCACCGCCCATGTAGCCGCTGCCGACGGTGATTCCGTACCCGATCGCGCTAACCGCGATTCCCGGCAAGTGGCGACCGCGGCGACGCTGCCACCACGACACCATGTATAAGGCCGTGGCCACGAGGTTCAGCATGCCGTGCACCAGCCCGACGCGGCGCTCTTGCTCGTGAGTGTGCTGCCAGTCGGTCACGCCGGTAATCGCGGAGCCGAGGTTCGCCAGGATGCCCAGGCCGAGCGCCCGGGATGCGAACCGCGACGCGTCAAGCACCTCGGAGCGGGGCCGGCCCGGCAACAAACTGATCGCGTCGAGCGCCACAGTCGTCCCGATCGCCCCACTGGTCAGCGACGCCAACGGCGGATGGACCGGATGTCCGAGCCACACGCCGTTCAGCGCGTTGGTGACGCGATCGCGCGCACCGCCCAGCGCGTTGTAGGCGAAGCTGAGCGCGTGCTCGAACCGGTAACTCGGCCGATCCAGCCACTCCTGACGGCCGATGAACGCCAGCACTCGGGCCCCAATCTTCTGGAGCTGGCGGTCGGGTGAGCGCTGAACCATGGCACCGGTCCTTCCTCAGATGCGGCGGTAGACGACGATACTGTACGCATATCTCCGTATATCCCCAAGTTGGACTGATCTGATCTCCGCGTTTGCGGTTTACCGCTCTTGCGCCGCGTAATCGGGACCAGGGCGCTTTGCTGGTTCAGCTCGTGTTCGTCGTTTTACGCAGTCAACTCACAGCCAGCCCGGCCGCCGCAAGGTTTGACCGGGCCCCTCGGCCTGCGGCATTCTCTACTCAGCGGAAATGTTCTCTGCATAACAGACAGGAGCCGATATGGCTGACCGCGTCTTCGACAGCGTCCGGCGCGGGATGATTCCTGCCCACATCTACAACGACCGGGAGACCTTCGACCTGGAAAAACAGCGGCTGTTCAGCCGGGCCTGGATATTCGTCGCCCACGAATCGGAGATCGCCCAAGACGGCGACTACGTCGTGCGTCGAGTGCTCGGCGACTCGTTCATCATCACCCGCGATTCTCAGGGCCGTGTACGTGCCCTATTTAATATGTGCCTGCACCGCGGAATGCAGGTCTGTCGCGCCGAGATGGGCAATGCGTCGAACTTCCGCTGCCCGTACCACGGCTGGTCCTATCGCAACGACGGCCGGCTCATCGGACTTCCGTTTCATCGCGAGGCTTACGGCGGCGACGCCGGCTTTGCCAAACAAAGCCAAAGCTTGCTTGCTGCACCACGTTTGGGCACCTACAACGGCTTGATCTTCATCAGCATGGACCCGCACGCGCAACCGCTCGAGGACTTTCTCGGCGATTTCAGGTTCTATCTGGACTTCTACACCAAGCAGAGCCGGCAGGGCCTCGAAGTTCGGGGACCCCAGCGCTGGCGCATCAAGGCCAACTGGAAAATCGGCGCCGAAAACTTCGCCGGCGACATGTATCACACGCCGCACACCCACACCTCGATCGTCGAGATTGGGCTGTTCCGCGAGCCCAAAGCGCAGAAACGCAAAGACGGCGCCACCTACTGGGCCGGCTGCGGCGGCGGCACCACCTACAAGCTCCCGCCTGGCAGCTTCGAAGAACGCATGCGCTACGTCGGCTACACCGACGACATGATCACCCGGATCAAAGAGGTGTGGACGCCCCAGCAGCAACGAATGGTCGGCGACGACGGGTTCATGATCTCGGCCGCCTCGTGTTTTCCGAACCTCAGCTTCGTGCACAACTGGCCCAAGGTCGGCGCCGGCGACCAAGTGGTGCCGTTCATTTCCATCCGGCTGTGGCAACCGATCAGCGAAAGCGAGACAGAGGTCTGCTCGTGGTTCGCTGTGGACGCCGCAGCATCCCCGGACTACAAACAGCAGTCCTATCAGGCCTACCTGATGTGTTTCGGGTCGACGGGCATGTTCGAGCAAGACGATGTCGAGAACTGGGTATCGCTGACCAACACCGCCGGCGGTTCGATGGCACGCCGGCTGCTGCTGAACAGCCGGATGGGACTGCTTGCCGATGACCGCCCGGTGGTGAAGGCACTTCCCGCCGAATCGTTCCACGGCCCCGGACGCGCGCAAGTCGGCTACAACGAGAACAACCAACGCCAACTGCTCAAGCTGTGGGCCGATCACCTCGAGATGGCACCGCCGTCGGTCTCCACCGCCACGCTCGGCACGGCACCAGTATGACGAACCGGAAATCCTTGCCGTTCAAAGATATTCGGCATCTAGAGGCACACCAGTTTCTGGTCGACGAGGCATATTTGCTCGACGCCCAGGACTATGACGCGTGGCTTGACACGCTGACCGACGACATCCGCTACGTCATGCCGGTGCGTGTCACCACCGCTCTCGGCGCCGGATTCGATACGTTGCCGGGGATGGCGCATTTCGACGAGAACAAGTACTCGCTGAGCCGACGGGCTGCCCGCTTTGCCACCGAGCACGCCTGGACTGAGGACCCGCCGTCGCGGCTGCGCCACTTCGTCACCAATGTGCGCACCTTCGCCGGCCACGACGACGCGCATCTGGTCGTGGAATCGGCCGAGCTGCTCTTCCGCAGTCGCGGCGACGTCAACGAGGCGGCGCTGGTGTCATGCGGACGCGAAGATGTGCTGCGCCGCTGCGGCACACACTGGAAACTGGCCCGGCGCACCGTTCTCGTGGACGAGTCGGTGCTGCGCATGCAGAACCTGGCGGTATTCCTTTGACTGACAAGCCGCTCACCATTGCCAATGAATTCACCGAAGTAGAAGTACGGCGAGTCGATACCCGCAACGGATCACGACTGCTGATCACCGCCCCCAAGTCCGGCCAGTCGATTAGCTTGGATGCACTGGAGCTGGAGGCATTGACGCGCCAGAACACGCGCACACTGGAGGCAATGGTGGGAAACGTGAACGGCCCGCTGCTGCCTGAACCGGACGACCAATTATGAGCGACTGGCTGGACGGCAAGCGTGCCCTGGTGGTGGGTGGTGGATCCGGAATCGGCCGGGCCGTCATCGATGCGTTCCGTGATGAAGGCGCGAAAGTCGCTGTGCTGGAACGTGATGCAGATAAATGCGACGCCCTGCGGCACGACTTCAAAAAAGTGCCGGTAGTAGAGGGCGACGCGATCACCCGCGCAGCCAACGATTTGGCGGTCGCCACTGCGGTGGAGGCCTTCGGCGGGCTCGACACTTTGGTCAACTGTGTCGGGGTCTTCGACTTCTACAAGGGAATCAGCGACATCGACGCCGACGACCTTTCGGCGGCTTTCGACGAGATGTTTCAGGCCAACGTGCTCAGCCTTCTGCAATCGGTCAAAGCAGCCTTGCCCGCGCTGCAAGCCGAAGACGGGTCCTCGATCGTATTGACCGAATCGGCGTCGTCGTTTTATCCGGGACGCGGTGGGGTGCTGTACGTGTCGTCGAAGTTCGCTGTACGCGGGCTGGTCACAACCCTCGCCTACGAGCTGGCGCCCCGGATACGGGTCAACGGTGTGGCACCGGGCGGCACGCTCGGCACCGACCTGCGGGGGCTTTCCACCCTCGGGCTCGACGAGATCCGCCTCGACGACGCACCCAACCGCGCCCGCGACCTGGCCGCGCGCAACCCGCTCAACGTCGCGCTGTCGGCCGAAGACCACGCGTGGAGTTTCGTGTTCTTCGCCTCGGACCGGTCGCGCGGCATCACTGGCGCAACCGCGCATCCTGACGGCGGATTCGGCCTCGGCGCTCAGTCGTGACCGACGTGCAGGAGCAGCGCGTATTGGTCGCCCAAGCCTGCCGGGTGGCGGCAGCCCGCGGATTGGTCGACGGCATTCTCGGTCACCTGAGCCTGCGCGTCGACGGCGAACGGCTACTCATCCGCTGCCGCAGCGACACCGACACCGGTGTGGCGTTCACCCGGCCCAGCGATATCCGGCTCATCCGCTTCGATGGCACCGAAGCCGCCGCAGGAGAACTCGACGGCTACCGGGTGCCCAACGAGCTCGCCATCCATGTCGAAACCCTGCTCGCGCAACCCCATCACCGTGCGGTCGCGCATCTGCACCCCGCAGCCGTAGTCGCCGCCGACCTTGCCGGTATCACCATGCGGCCGATCTA
>NZ_DASRBZ010000222.1:0-5321 GCF_035653355.1 Mycobacterium sp.
CGCCCACAGCGAGAATCTCCCCGCCCCAAATCGTTCCGTCACTACCGTAGCCAGTGCCGTCGAAGGAAACGCCGATGAGCGGTTCACCGAGCCGGCCGTGTTCGGCCAGCAGCGACACGACATGGGCATGGTGGTGCTGGACGAGATCCAGCGGGCGATCGCCGGCGTGGCGCTCGGCCCAGCTGCGGGTCTGATATCCCGGGTGCAGGTCGGCGGCCAAACGCACAGGCTCGCCGCGGATTTCGCTGAGCTGGCCGACCGCGCGCTCGAACGCCCGCAGCGTCTCCAGGGTCGCCATGTCGCCGATGTGCCCGGACATGAACGCGCGCGAGCCGTCGGTCAGGCAGAAAGTGTTCTTCAGTTCGCCTCCGACTGCTAGGACACCCGGGGCGTTGAGGCCAAGGTCGACCGGTAGCGGCGCGTAGCCGCGGGATCGGCGGATCGGCAGTTCGCGACCGTCGACCACGCGCACTACCGAGTCGTCGCACGGTACATGGATCGGCCGGTTGTGGTCGAGCACCGCATCGCAGAGTGGCGACAGCCGTTGCGCAGCATCGTCTTCGGTGAAGCAGATGGGCTCGTCGGAGCGGTTGGCGCTGGTGAGCACCAGCGCATCCGGCACCGGTACGTCCGCGTCGGGCACTGGGGCGAGCAGCAGATGATGGATCGGCGAGTACGGCAACATCAGCCCCAACAGCGGGCAGCCGGGCGCGACGGAGTCGGCGACCAGAGCGTCGGGCCGCCGCCGCAGTAACACGATCGGGCGGGCCGGGCTGGACAGGATCGCGGCCTCGGTGTCGTCGATTCGGGCGTAGCGGCGGGCGACGTCGAGGTCGCGTACCAGCATGGCAAATGGCTTGGCGCCGCGTGCTTTTCGCGTACGTAGGCCCGCGACCGCCGATTCGTCGCCGACGCCGCAGGCCAGGTGATAGCCGCCGATTCCCTTGATCGCGACGACGGCACCGGCGGCCAGTGCCTGCTGTGTGGCGGCCAGCGCGGCATCGGATCCGTCGACGCGTCCGCTACCTCGCCGGAACCACAGCGAGGGACCGCAGTCAGGGCAGGCGATCGGTTGGGCGTGGAATCGCCGGTTGGCCGGGTCGTGGTATTCGGCGGCGCAGCGCTCACACATGGCGAACGTCGACATCGTGGTCGCCGGACGATCGTACGGCAACGCCCGGATGATGGTGAACCGCGGCCCGCAGTTGGTGCAGGTGATAAAGGGGTGCCGGTAGCGGCGGTCGGCCGGGTCGAAAAGCTCGGCGACACAGTCGTCGCACACCGCGATATCGGGGGGAATCGGCGTCGTGGCGCCGGGGACCGTCTGGCTTTCAACGATCCGGAAACTACTGTCGGCCTTGGCTTCGATGTCGACGACGTCGACGCTGCTGATGTTCGCCAGCGGCGGCGCGTCGGCACACAACCGGCGACCGAATTCGGCCAAGCTCGATCGCGGTCCCTGCGCCTCGACGAAGACCGCGCCCGAATCGTTCCCGACGAACCCGGCCAGGCGCAGCTCGGTAGCGATCCGGTGGACGAAGGGACGAAATCCGACGCCTTGGACCACACCGGTCACGGTGAACCGCTGCCGAACGGTTTCCGAGCGCAGCAACGTGCCCGTCATGTCGACCGCCAAGTGGCTTCTCGCACCGGGGAGCGGGGCGGCTGGCGCTTCCTGCCGCTCTGTTTCATCCACCGATTAGCACACGTCGGGATCACACCGTTTCGTTCGTCACGGACTAACGCTCCCGTTGAATTCATCCTAGCCGGGCCGGCGACACACGAGGCGAGACCGAGGGCCTGCTACATGTGCCGGATTCTCAGATAACGGCGGGCATCGGGAAGGGACACGACTCCCATGCCCAGCAAGAAGAGGACGATCACGGCCAGGATGCCGATAAACACCCATCCCACTATGTCCATGTCGAATTCCTTTCTTCACTGTGTTTTGCTGCAAGCGGTTCAACTTCGTCGGGAGAGAAGTACAGGTAGCGGCCGTACCAGTCGTGCAGGTCTGCCGCGGGATCATCCTCCACAACCACGCCGACATGCTGGTTGCCGTCGACGTCTTCGTGCACCGACGTCACACGAGCGGTCCTGCCGGCGAAAAAGAGGTCTTGCGCGTCGGCGCGGCGGCCTGGATGCAGCCGTACCCTGCTGCCCCGCGCCACCCGGACACCGTTGACCAGGACAGCGTCAATTTCCGGGCGGACGGCGTTGTCCGCCAAGGGATCCCACCACTCGACGCCCTCGGGTATCTCAGGGATGAGCCGCGATTCGGCGGTAGTCTGGTGCGGATCGCGCAGCACACCGTGCAGGCGCTGCATCGCCTCCGGTGACATCGCGTCGCAGCGGTCGATGATCTGGGCTGCCAGCGGGTCGGTAGCGCGCGCCTGCGCTTTCTCCTCCTCGGTCATGGTCATTACCCGCAGGGTGAGGATCTCGTCGATCTCGGTGGCGTCATAGAGCGCGGTTTCGCTCTGCTCGGCAACTTCGGGATGGTCGTAGAGAATGATGGGCGAGATCAGCAGAAGAGCCTGTTCACCCGGCGGACCGGCCAGCACCGGGAAGCACCGGTGCTGTTCGCAGCGTGCCACCGCGGCGGCTGCTCGTTCAGGCGGCTCGAGCAGCGAAACGAATTCGCCGCCAACTGCTTCAGCGATGACGTGGGTGCCGATCAGGGATCTGGCGATTGCATCGTCTTTGTCTGCCGCCGATGCGCCGGTGTTCTGCACGGTGACTGTGACACGGTCGAACCCGTCGTCCTGTTCGACCTCGACGGTGAGCGACGCACGGATCTCCTGCCGGGTGCGCACCAGCCGGCCACCGTCGACCGCTTCGAAATCGGTTCCTGCCGCCACGCTCACCGGCAGCGTCCACGTGCTCGACTGGGCGAGTTCGAAAGGACCGAAACTCAACTCACGTTCGACCGCCTCGTCCCAGGAAAGCCACGACCCCGCCGGCGTCGTCAGCTCGTCGACGGGTTGGTAACGCCGGCAACCGGTATCACGCTCGGCCCCGCGATGCTGCAGTTGCAGAAATCGCAGGATCAGTTTGATCCCGTCGGCGTTGTCGACGACAAATTGAGCCGACATGCGGTCGTCTTCGCCGATACCCGCGGCACCTGCGCCGGGAGGACCCAACACGCCGAATTGCCAACGCGATTGGTTCTTGCCGGATGTCGCGCGATAGGGGTACAGCAGATAACCTTCATAGAGCACGGCGTCGGCCACACTGCGGGCCCGGTCCCAGTTCGCCGTCATGGAACCTCCTCGCGAGCCGCGGCCAGCAGCGCCGAAACCGCGTCGTCGAGCCCCAAGAACCCTTGCGCCGATTTGTAAGCGGCAAGCGCCGCCAGCGTGTCGTGAGACAACCGCACCCATCCGCTGTTCGGGTAGTGCTGGCCGATCAGATCACGCCACACCGCGACCGGCATGTCGTAGCGGTCCTCGCAATCCCACGGCACCTGGCGCACCGAAAAGCCGCGCTCGCCCGCCATGAACACCGTTCCGCTGAAAAGGAACTGCAGCGGGATCGCACCATCGCGCAATGCGTGGAAATATTTGGCCGCGGCAACCTCCAGGTCGTAGGTGCATGGCAGCCCCAGCGCCACCACGGTGTCGCCGGTGAATCCCGGCACCATCGCCGCGCAGTGCTGCCATAGGAAGGTGCGCTGGGTGGTTGCCCAGCGCTCCCGCGGCCCGAACAAATCGGTGAGCCCGGCAGCCTCCTCGTCGGAGTAACTGCGCCGCAACGGTTCCATGCGGACCTGGCAGCGTAAGGCGAGGGCCTGCACCGGTTCGTCATCGGGCGCCGCAATGCCGACCCGCGCGGTCAGCGTGGGCGTCACGGCGTAGGCCTCGGGGGCCACGTCCACAACCTTGAATGTGAGGCTGGTCATGGTCGTCGGTCCACACTGCGTCCGGCGAGCATGGTGAAGAAATCATCGATGAACTCATGCGCTTCCTGTCCGCCGTCGAAGCCGCGCCACAGTTGCCGCAGATTCCCGACGAACTCGTAGCATGCGTCGATCGGCACCAGGTAACAGATCGGTTCACCGACATCGGGCACCCGCACCAGCAGCGCTTCGACGTCGTCGGCGAGCAGGCCGACGCGGGGTTCGGCGGCGCTGATGGCGCTCCAGGCGTCGAGGTCGAGTTCGGATTCCGTGGCGCCCGCCGGGCCGGGATAGAACGCGACGGTGCGATCAAGCGTCGAGTTGCGGAAGAAGAACGCCACTCCGACCGGGATCTGTAGTGCCTCCCAGGCGCGGCGGTCCAACTTGAAATCCGGGAAGGCCAGGTAGCGATCCGGGACTGCCCGGTACTTCAGTTCCGCTTTCTGGTCGGTGAACAACAGATAGCATCCGCGGCACACGCACATCAATTGGCGGCCAGCCAGATTCACGACGTGCTGGTGCGTGTCGGCGATCGATTCCGAGCACATCTCGCAGCGCTGGCCGATGGGTTCAGGTGCGCGCCGGCTGTTGGTGATGCGGGACAGGATGTCGTAGGGGCTGGTCATGCCGGTGCGCCCATCGCTTCGACCGGCACCGCCAGCGAGAGCACCCCGTCGCGGACCAGCAGCGGGATCGGATCCAGATGTGCCGCCGGATCGTCCAGCCCGGCGCCGGCATGCACGACGTCGAAATGGCTTCGACATCGCGGACAGCGCAGCACCGGTTCCCCGGTAGTGGCCGAACGGTGCAGCGCCGCGCCGGCCAGCGATCCGTCGCACACCGGGCAGTGGTCGCGGTAGGCGTAGAGCTGCTCGCCGACCCGGCAGGCCAGTACCGGCAGGTCCGCGACGCGGAAGCCGCCGACTTCACCCGGGGCCAGTTCGGCCATATCGGGCACTTGGTGCCAGGCCGTCGGCGCTGCTCCGTCGGCGTGGACTTTGGCCAGCAACGATTCGGCCGGGATAACGCCTGCCGCTGAATCTGGTTCGGCGGCAACGACTTCGATCGACACGATCTCGGGCGCCGCAGCGCGCACTGCGTCCTCGACGGCCAATTCGAGTGTCACCGCCGACGACGGACAGCTCTTACAGCTTCCGGAGAATTGCAATCGGACGGTGTCACCGGCGATCTCGAGCAGATGCACGTCGCCCCCGTGCGAGCCGAGATACGGCCGCACCCGGTCGAGCGCATCAGAGACCCGGCGCTCGAGGTCGTGCGGATGCAGGCCGTGCACCAGCAGCAGGCTGGCCACCAAGTCGTCGGTTGCCAAGCGATCGACAAGCGCGGGATCGTCGATCATGTCCACGATCCGCGCCAAACCCGCGCCGTAGAGTTCGACTACCTCGCGGACCAGCTGCTCGGC
>NZ_DASRBZ010000223.1:0-2840 GCF_035653355.1 Mycobacterium sp.
GCGAACGCGATGGTGCCGGCTGAGGTGTGCAGCACCACCTGGTCGCACACATCCAGGTGGTCCGACGACGTCGTCGCCAGCACCACAATCTGGCCGGAGTCGGCGAGTCGGCGCAGCGTCGCCATCATCTGTCGTTCCAGCTCCGGCTCGAGCCCGGCGGTCGGTTCGTCGAGAACCAGCAGCGGCGGCCTGGTAAGCAATTCCATTGCCACCGTTGCGCGTCGGCGTTGTTCGTCGGAGAGCTTGCCGACCTGCACCGTGCGGTGCGAGGTCAACGCCAGCTCGCGTAGGACCTCGTTGACTGCCCGCCGACACTCGTTGGCCGAGCTGCCCGGCGGTAGCCGCAGTTCGGCCGCATAGCGCAACGCTTGTTCGACGGTGAGCTGAGCGTGTATCAGTTCGCCGCGCAGCACCATCCCGATGTACCGGCGCATGTACTCCGCGCGCACGTCGTGCCCGTCCAACATGACCTGCCCGAAGCTGGGCTGTACCGCCCCGCCGACCATGCCGACCAGTGCGGATAGGGCCGCGCTGGTCGGCCCGACAACCGCGGTCAGCGTGCCGCGAGTGGCAGTGAACGACACATCGTCGACTAGTGGGCGGCCGTCGCTGGCCAGCCCCAATTGATGGACCCGCAATTCGCGGGCGCGCGGCGCTTGATTGGAGACCGGCGCCTGGTCGGCCGCCGGCGCTGCGTCGGCCACCCTGTCGCCCGCCGGCAGGCGGGTGGTCGCCGCTTCCTCGTGTGGCCGGGCCGCGGGGCGGGGAGGGAGCTCCTGCATCGCCCCGGCTACCCGTTCGGCCAAATCTGGGCCCTCAGGCTGGGCAGGCTCGGGCGGCTGAGTTTCAGCGGGTTCCTGCTCGGTGGCAGGCGAGTCCATTTCGGTGGCAAGCGAGTGCATTTCGGTTGGGGGCGGCCCCTGCTCAGGCGCCGCCGGGGAAGGCATTGCAGCCGTGGTCGGCTGCGTGGGGGGCCGGGCAGGCTCAGCCGGCGGCGACGCGGCCTGTTGGGGCGCCGGCACTGGTCGAGTCGGCAGTTCCGAAGGTGGCCCGGGCCGCGGTGCGGGCTTTTCCGGTGCCGATCCGGGTGGCGTCGATCCGGCTGGCGCCGATCCGGGCGGTGCCGATCCGGCTGGCGCCGATCCGGCTGGCGCCGATCCGGGTGGCGTCGATCCACTGGGCGGCTCGTCGGGAGGCGGGTTTATTTTCTGCGCCGGCGGGATCCGGACGGGTCGCGTCGGTGTCTGAGACGGCGGCTGGTTTGGCGGCCTGGGAGGTCTGTGTTGCGGCGGCGGAGGCGGCGGCCGCATCGGGCGGGCGCCTTCGTTGGGTGGCGGAGGCGGCGGCGGGCGCCAACCTGGCTGATTGGGTGGGGGAGGCGGCGGTATGCGCTGAGCTTGGGGTCCGGGTTGGCGACTCGCCACCGTGGGCGGAGGCATTGGCCGCGTGGGGCCGCGTGGTGCAGTCTTCGGCGGCCCGCCGGCCGCCTGCGCCGACGCGCCAACGCGAAACAGCAGCCGAGGCCCATGCTGAGGATCGCCGACGGTGATGGTCTGGCCGTCGCGGATGTTGACCGTCGGCATCCGCGTGCCCTCGACGTATATGCCGTGTCGGCTCTGGTCGACTGCGACCCAATGGTGCCCGGTGAACCGCAGCACCAGGTGGACCGGTTCGGTCCACCTGCCGCCGCGATCGTCGAGGCGGATGTCAGAACGGCTGTCGTGGCCGACCGTGATGTCGCGGCCCGGCGCGAACGTGTAACTCGTGGATCCGACCCAAACGGTCAACGGAGAAGCGAACGCCTCGGTCCGCATGGGCCGCCACCTTTCACCACCGGTCAGACTGTGCCGAGCGAGGGTTATCTACCCCCCAGCGCAATTATCTATCCCGACGGCCCGAGCCGACGGCCGCAAGCGCCGTCCGGTTCTTATGGCGTGACGCTGGGCTTTGGCGGCGGCGCCGAATCGTCGAGGAGCCGGCGCAGCACGGCCACCGCGTCCGTCAATACCTGGCGGTCGGCGGGCTCGAGACGAGCCAACTGCGGCTCGATCGCGGACGCGCGGTCGGCTCGGACGCGGTTGAGGGTGCGCACACCCGCGGGAGTGATGCGGATACGCACCGCCCGGGCGTCTCGTCGGTCAACCGTGCGGGTCACCAGACCAGCGTCCTCCAACCGTCGCACTTGTGTAGTCATCGTCGGCTGCGAGCAGTGGTCCATGGCGGCTAGGTCGCAAATGCGGGCTTCGCCGTGCGCCTCAATTGTTGACAGCAACCGAGCCTGCGCCACCGGCAGCGGCAGCTGGATGCGCTGGGTGGCCAGCCGGTTCAGCCGGGCAACGACAGCAAGGAGATCCGCCCCCAGGCTCGACTCGGCGTCGGTGATTGCCGCGTCGCCGACCGCGGCACCGCCGGCGCTGGCGGATGATGACATACTCCATGATTGCATAGGTTTGCTATGTAGATCAATCGGTCCATCGTGTGCTCTGCGCCGTGAACTGTCTCGGCGCGGCTATCCGCTGCGCCCGGCTTCGCCGCGGTTGCGATCGCCGACGGTAGTTTCGGCGCGGCGACCCGCTGCGCCCGGCTTCGCCGCGCTTGCGATCGCCGACGTGTGGAAGTGGGAAACCCGTGGAGAACTGGCACAATCGGTGCAATGACGTCGACCGGCCGCAGCAAGGCGCCCCAAAAGCGGGGGCGTGCAATGCGGCCCACTGAACTGGCGCATGCGTCGGTCATGGCGGCGTTGTGCGCCGCGACCGCGATCATCGCGGTCGTCATGCCGTTCGGGGGTGCGCTGGCGCTGCTGGGCACGGTGCCCATGGGGCTGCTGGCCTACCGCT
>NZ_DASRBZ010000224.1:0-3895 GCF_035653355.1 Mycobacterium sp.
GCCGCCCATCACACCTTCCGCAGCTGGACTGGGTTGGTAATTCCCATGGTGGTGTAGACGCATGCGGTGGTGTTTGCCGGAACGGGACAATACCGCGGCCCGTCTTTGTCGCCGTCTGACAATGCCGTCCGGAGCGCGTGATTTCTATGCTGGCCCAAATCCTTTGGAGCGCTGGTAATTTCAACGGCAGCTGATCGCGCGCTGCGCTCACCCTACGCCGATAGGGCTGATCAGGATTTAAAACTGGCTGGTGCGCCGGTCGCCGTCGCCGTGGCCGAGCAGATCGTCGAAGTCACGTTGCCATGCGGCGTGGCGAACACGGTTGATGAATGCCCGGATGGCGTCAAGCAACACCATTACAGCCATGGCCGCGCTGAGCCAAATCGCTAACGCCGCCGCCGCCGCCTCCGCCGCCGCACTCTTAGTTGGCGGGCCGACCTGGTTGCCGTGCTGGTCCACCCAGATGTCCACCGATTCACCCGGTTTGACCGCCTGGCGCGTCTGGATGGTGCCCGTGTGTTCGGCTCCGTCCACAAACCACCGGGCGTGCGCCCTGAGCGACTTGCTCGGCGAGATCTGAGACATGCCGTCATCGATGACGGTGGCAGCGACCGTGCGACTGGTCTGCGCTTGGTCGGCGTAGATGTGGCGGCGCGAGTCATACACCGCGGTGCCCGCGGCGGCGGCGATCGGCGCGGCCAGCAGCGACAGCACAACGGCCATCACCAAAATCAATCCCTCGACTCGATCGATTGTGCGTACCAGCGGGCTACGGCCGAACAGCCGCAGAAAGCGCCACCGCGGCATCTGCACCGTGAACGTGTCCGTCGCGGCGTCTTCTTCGGACCAATGATCGGTGAACCGTTGATAATCGGGTTGCGGGGTAATCATCCGAATTCCTAGCGGAGGGTCGCTATGGCCCCATAGTCGTGCGGATGTCCGCGGGACGCGTTGCCCATGCGAGACAAATCGCGTCTCGCGCTTTGTCCTGTTTCGACAGCGCCGTGATCAATCGGTGTCGATGGCCGCGATTTCGATCATCATCGCCAGCCGCTTGTTGGGGTCGTCCAATGACAGGTCGGTGATCTCGGCCATCTTGCGCAGCCGGTAACGCACGGTGTTCTCGTGCACGCCTAAACGCTCACCGGCCTCGGTCGGATCACCCTGAGCTTCCAGCCATGCCCTCAGCGTCGCCACGTATTCGGTTGCGTTGGCGCGGTCATGACGACGCAGCGCAGCCACCGGTCCTCGATCGGGGGACCGGCCTGATCGTGCGGCGGTGCGCAAGCGCTGCAGCAAGATGTCAGCCCACGACTCGTCATAGGCGGGGGCCATGCCCCGGGGCGACACCTCGTGGAGCGCCAGGCACTCGTCGGCCTCCCGGCGTGCTGCGGCGAGCTCGTCCACCTCGGCGTGAGCACTGATGCCGGCCAGCACACTCGTCCGCTCAGGGAGCGCGGCCCGCAATCCGGTGATCCAGCGCCGCGCCGCCGCGGCGTCCTCGCCCGGCAGCAGGGTGTAGACGGTGTTGCCCGCCAAAGCGCTGCGACCCGGCCTTGACCAACCGAACCCCGTTGTGGCGCGCTCGAACGCCAACAACAGTGCGGCATCGCGGTCAGCGCCGATAAACGCTTGTAGCGCGATGACCCGCAACGGTCCGTGCGGCAGGCCAAGCCTGCTGGCCAGCGTGGTGGCATCAGCGCTGCCTTCCAACAACCGGATCACCAGTTCGGATTCGACCTGACCTTCCAGGTCAGCGCTCGCTCGTGAGCGCAGCAGATGCAGGGCCACGGTATGCGCGCCGTCGGCCAACGCGCTGAGCGCAGCGCCGTCCAGCGGCGCAGAGCATGCCACCCACAGCGAGCCCATCAGTTCTCGGCCCGAGCGCACCGCCACCACCATGCGTCCGCTCACGCCATGTTCGGCATCCTCGGCGACAAACAATGGCTCGTCGGATGCTGCCAGATGCGCCAATACGCCACGAGCCTCGAAGAACGAACGAAGCTGCTCCGGCGTCTGTCGTCCCAGGATTGTCTCCACGCGCGCCGGGTCAGCATGTTGCTGCAGGCGCGAATACGCCAGCACTCGCAATAGCTGATCGTGGATGACCACTGCACCGCCGATCGCCTCCGCCAGGCTGTCAGCCAACGCGAACAAATCGGTTGGGCCACGCCCGGATTCAGTTTCGCGACCCTCCAGCACCAACCCATAGATAATCGCAGCCAACTCGCTCCAGGAAACCGTCTCGTCGACCATCATGACCGCGCCGACCGCGGCGTCGTCGTCGAACCTGACGGGCTCCTCACCGCCACGGACCAACACCACGACGGCATGCGCCGACGCCGCCCACCGCACCGCTTCCCGCAGCGAGCCGGCACCAACCGCCAGCAACACATCACCCACCGCCGGACGGTCCTCGTGAATTACTACGCTGCGCAGCTCGGTCGCCCTCGGCACCGACGACCAACCCAAACGGACCCCATAACCACCGAGCACGTTCACCAAGCGGTCCAAAGTGATCACGAGCCGCCCCCAATGCCGAACCGATCATCAGGGTAATCGGGGATCGCTTGGTCAGGCGCTCCCGAGGTCACCAGCCGACATGGGAAGATGGGACACGTGTTGCGATGGACCACTGCTGGTGAATCCCACGGCCGCGCGCTGGTGGCCGTGCTGGAGGGCATGGTCGCCGGGGTGGCCGTCACCAGCGAAGACATCACAACCCAGCTGGCCCGGCGGCGACTCGGCTACGGCCGTGGCGCGCGGATGAAATTCGAACGCGACCAGGTGATCATGCTCGCCGGAGTGCGGCACGGCTACACCCTGGGCGGGCCGATCGCCATCGAGATCGCCAACACCGAATGGCCGAAGTGGGAAACCGTGATGGCGGCCGACCCGGTCGACCCGTCCGAGCTGGCGGACCTCGCCCGCAACGCGCCACTGACCCGGCCTCGGCCCGGCCACGCCGACTACGCCGGCATGCTCAAGTACGGGTTTGACGACGCTCGACCGGTGCTGGAGCGGGCCAGCGCCCGCGAGACCGCCGCCCGGGTAGCGGCGGGAACGGTGGCGCGGCAGTTTCTGCGCCAGGCGCTGGGCGTCGAGGTGCTCTCCCACGTCATCTCCATCGGCGCCTCCGAGCCGTACGACGGTCCACCGCCGCAGCCCGAGGATCTGCCCGCGATCGACGACAGCCCGGTGCGCGCCTTCGGCAAGGCCGCGGAGCGGTCGATGATCGCCGAGATCGAAGCCGCCAAGAAGGACGGCGACACCCTCGGCGGCGTGGTGGAAGCCGTCGCGCTGGGACTGCCGGTGGGTATCGGGTCGTTCACCAGCGGCGACAATCGGCTCGACAGCCAGCTCGCCGGAGCGGTGATGGGCATCCAGGCGATCAAAGGGGTGGAGATCGGCGACGGCTTCCAGACGGCTCGCCGCCGCGGCAGCCTAGCCCACGACGAGATGCATCCCGGCCGCGACGGCGTCGTGCGGTCGACCAACCGGGCTGGGGGGCTCGAGGGCGGCATGACCAACGGCCAACCGGTGCGGGTCCGGGCGGCGATGAAGCCGATCTCGACCGTGCCGCGGGCACTGGCCACCGTCGACATGGCCACCGGCGACGAGGCCGTCGCCATCAACCAGCGGTCAGATGTGTGCGCGGTCCCGGCCGCGGGGGTAGTGGTCGAAACCATGGTGGCGTTGGTGCTGGCCCGCGCGGTGCTGGAGAAGTTCGGCGGCGACTCGCTGACCGAGACCGCGCGTAACGTGCGCGGGTACCTCACCGCCGTCGCGGAGCGGTTCCGGCACTGACCGAGCTGGTGCTGATCGGTCCGGTGCCCCGGCCGGATGGCTCAGCCGCGGTGGCTAGGCTGGAGCGGTGGAGGATGTTGCGAAACCG
>NZ_DASRBZ010000225.1:0-8178 GCF_035653355.1 Mycobacterium sp.
TGACGTTGGTGGCCGGCTGCGAGGCGAAGGTGTACGGCGCATCGCCCGGCAAGCCGTCACCGCGGCGCAGCACCCCGGTTGCACCGCTGGTCCAGTCGGTCGTCCCGCCTCAACTGGCACATGTTGGGCCGCTGGGCGGACTGCAAGCCCGGATCCAGCAGGCCAGCGAACAAGCCGCCGCCGACGGCGCCACCCTCTCAGTTGCGGTGCTCGACCGCGCCACCAACCAGCTGGTCGCCAGCGGCAATACCGAGGTCATCGCCACAGCATCGGTCGCCAAGCTGTTCATCGCCGACGAACTGTTGCTGCAAGAGTCCCAGGGCAGGACCACGCTATCCGCCGACGACCGCAGCTCATTGGACGCCATGCTGCAGTCATCCGACGACGACGCCGCGGAGAAATTCTGGAGCCAATCCGGCGGCGAGCAGGTCATCAGCCAGGTCGCGAGCCGCTATGGGCTCACCGCTACGCAACCGCCCAGCGACGGGCGCTGGTGGAACACCATCAGCTCGACAACCGACCTGGTTCGCTACTACCGGATGCTGCTCGACGGCGCCGGCGGCCTGCCGCCCGAGCGGGCCAAGATCATCGTCGACGACCTCGCCCGGTCGACGCCCACCGGAGTCGACGGCTACCCGCAGCGGTTCGGCATCCCCGACGGTCTGTATGCCGAACCGGTTGCCGTCAAGCAGGGCTGGATGTGCTGTATCGGCGAGGACTGGATGCACCTGTCGACCGGAGTGGTCGGCCCGGACAGCCGCTATGTCATGGTGGTCGAGTCGCTGCAGCCCTCTGACGATGTCACAGCGCGAGACACGATCACCAAAGCCGTCAAGACTATTTTCCCGGCCGGTCGCATCTGATCGCGCCGACCGTGCAGGTTATGGGCGTGGATTCGCCGAATTCTCGCCTATTAGCTGCACACTCGACGCAGCGCACCTGCCGCTAGTCGAGCAAATCCGGACGCCGTTCGCGGGTGCGCTGCAGCGAGGCCTGCTCGCGCCAGGCCGCGATGCGCGCGTGATCACCGGACAACAGCACCTCGGGCACGTCAAGACCACGCCAGCTCGGCGGGCGGGTATAGCTGGGCCCTTCCAGCAGGCCGCGGGAATGCGAGTCGTCTTGGTGCGACAGCGGATTGCCCAAGACATTGGGCAGTAGCCGCAGCACCGCCTCGATCATGACCAGCGCCGCCGACTCCCCGCCCGGCAACACATAGTCACCGATCGAAACCTCTTCGACCCTCATCCGGCGGGCAGCGTCATCGATGACCCGCTGGTCGATGCCCTCGTAGCGGCCGCAGGCGAAAACCAGGTGCGCCTCGCTGCTCCAGCGCTGCGCGGTAGCCTGGTCGAACAGCACACCCGCGGGCGTCGGCACAACGAGAAGCGTTTGACTCGAACAGATTTCATCGAGGGCTTCGCCCCAAACCGGCGCCTTCATCACCATTCCGGGACCGCCGCCGTAAGGAGTGTCGTCCACCGAACGGTGCACGTCGTGGGTCCAGCGCCGCAGGTCGTAGACATTCAGCTCGACCGTGCCCGATTCGATCGCCTTGCCGGTCAACGACTGTCGCAGCGGATCGAGGTACTCGGGGAAAATCGTCACAACGTCGATACGCACTAGGTTCCCAACTCCAGCAGGCCCTCGGGCGGGTCGATCTCGACAGTGCGAGAGTCCAGCGACACCGATGTCACTATCGCGCTGACGAACGGCACCAGCAGCTCGCCGGCATCGCCGCGGTTGATTGCCAGCAGTTCACCGGCGGCGGTGTGGAGCACTTCGGCCACGGTGCCGATATCCTGCCCCGTAATCGTGCGCACCCGAAGACCTTCCAGCTGATGGTCGTAGTACTCGTCCGGGTCGTCGATCGGCGGCAGGTCTGCGGAGTCGATCACCAGCAGGCTGCCGCGCAGCGCGTCGGCCGCATCCCGGTCGGCCACCCCGGCCAGCCGCACCAAAAGTCGCCCGCCGTGCGGCCGGGCCGCATCGACAACATAGCTGCGCTCATCGTCAGATCCCTTGGCGCGCAATACCGATCCTGGGGCGAACCGAGTGTCGGGCTCGTCGGTGCGTACTTCGACGACGACTTCGCCGGTGACGCCGTGCGCTTTCGCCACGCGCCCGACCACCAGGTCCATCAGCCTTGCGTTTCCGCTACTGGTCGGTGTCCACCACGTCGACGCGGATGCCGCGGCCGCCGATACCCGCGACCAGTGTGCGCAACGCGGTCGCGGTGCGTCCCCCGCGGCCGATCACCTTGCCGAGATCATCGGGGTGCACGTGCACTTCCACGGTCCGGCCGCGCCGATTGGTCACCATGTCGACCCGGACATCGTCGGGGTTGTCGACGATGCCGCGGACCAGATGCTCGACCGCGTCGACGACGACGGTGCTCATCGCGCCACTCAACTCTCGGTCGCCGCTTCGCTCTGTTCGGCGCCCGCGGCCGGCTGCTCCGCCTTCTCGTCCGTCACCGGCTCAGCGGCCTGCTCGGGGTCAGGAGCCTTGTCCGGCTCGGCCGTCTTGTCGGCCTCAGCGGCTTTCTTGGCCGCGGCTTTCTTGGCCGGGGCCTTTTTCTTCGGTGTCGCGGCCTCGGTGGCAGGCCCACCTTCGGCGGCGGCGAGCGCGGCGTTGAACAGCTCAAGCTTGCTCGGCTTCGGTGCCCGGGTCTTCAACTTGCCCTCGGCGCCCGGGATTCCTTTGAACTTCTGCCAGTCACCGGTGATCTTCAGCAGCTTCAAAACCGGCTCAGTGGGCTGAGCGCCCACGGACAGCCAGTACTGCGCACGCTCGGAGTTGATCTCGATGAGGCTCGGCTCTTCCTTGGGGTGGTAGCGGCCGATGATCTCGATGGCGCGGCCGTCGCGGCGGGTGCGTGAGTCGGCGACCGCGATGCGGTACTGGGGATTGCGGATCTTGCCAAGCCGGGTGAGCTTGATCTTTACAGCCATGGTTAAGCGGATTCTCCTGTGGGTGTCACGCTGCAATTCAGCGACCGTGGCGGGATGCCAGGGTCCGGTTTTGCCTCGCGTGTCTGTCTCGCCGGGCGACACCTAAAAAGGCAAGTCACGCGGCGGACAGCCGCCAATTGTGCCAGAGCAGTCCCGCCCCGTCGAAATCCAGTCACTGGGCGTCAGGGAGTCCGGTCGAAGCACTTGGCCTCGACGCGGCGGCTCATCCGCCAGCCCTGCGGCGTGCGCACGAACTCATCGTCGTACCACAGGCCCAGCAGCATGGTGTTGGGCTTTTCGCCGCCGAACACCATCGGGTTGAAACAGAAGGTCCGCGCCGTGGCGGTGTCGCCGTCGATGCGGATCGACGGCAACCCCAGCATGTGGGCGTAGTTGGCGAAGTTCGGCAAAACCTCGGCCAGCCACTTCTTGACCTCCGGGTAGCGGCCAACTATCCCGTCGAAAGCGCTGTAATCGATATAGGCATCGGGGGTGAACACTTCATCGAGGTCGTCGAATCGACGCGAGTCGATGGCGGTGGAGTAGTCGACCAGCAGCTGCTGGATCTCTAATCGGTCGGAGATTTCGGCCTGGCTCAACATGGGAATTGATTGAACACGATCCGGCACTGAAGGCTACGCTCAGCGACCATGCGAAAGCTTGTCTCCTGTTTCGCTGTCGCGTTCGCCGCCGTGGTCGGATGGCACGCGCCCACCGCTTCGGCCGACGCCAGTACTCAGCCGGTGGGGTCGGTGGCGATTCCCGACGGCCCGGCGCAGACCTGGATCGTCGCTGATCTCGACAGCGGGCAGGTGTTCGCCGCCCGCGACGAGAACGTGCGCCACCCGCCGGCGAGCACGATCAAAGTGCTGTTGGCGCTGGTGGCGTTGGACGAGCTGAACATGGACTCGACCGTCGTCGCCGATGCCGCCGACACCGAGGTGGAGTGCAGCTGCGTCGGCGTCAAACCGGGACACACCTACACCACGCGTCAGCTGCTCGACGGCCTGCTACTGGTGTCGGGCAACGATGCGGCCAACACGCTGGCCCACATGCTGGGCGGCCAGCAGGCCGCCGTGGCCAAGATGAACGCCAAGGCCGCCGCGTTGGGTGCGGCCAACACCCAGGCAGCCACTCCATCGGGTCTGGACGGGCCGGGCGGCTCCGGCTGGTCGACCGCGCATGACCTGGCCGCCATCTTCCGGGCAGCCATGGCCAATCCCCTCTTCGCCCAAATCACCGCGGAGCCGTCGGCGCCATTTCCCAGCGACAATGGTGAGCGCCAGATCGTCAACCAAGACGAGCTGCTGCAGCGATACCCGGGCGCGATCGGCGGCAAGACCGGATTCACCAACGCCGCCCGCAAGACGTTCGTCGGGGCCGCTGCCCGCAATGGACGCCGCCTGGTCATCGCCATGATGTACGGCCTGGTGCACGACGGCGGGCCCACCTACTGGGACCAGGCCGCCGGCCTACTCGACTGGGGATTTGCACAAGGCTCCCAGTCGGCCATCGGCGCGCTGTAGCCGATCGACGTCAACCACGCCGGGCCTGCCTTCTGCGGCCACAGGCGTGCTGGGCTAGTCTGGCCAATGCCGTTGCATGCACTTCTGCAGTAGCCGAATGCGGCTAGCCGGCATCGCGTCGACACGTCGACGCTCCCGTGGGTTGAGGCCAACAGCCCTTACTGAACCTTTCGCTGATTCACAGGCGCCGTAGGCGCGCGCAGGAACACGAGGACTCACCATGGCCAACCACCACAACGTTACTGCTGCCCCCCGCCCCGGCCAGAGCGATATCAACGTCGACGAAACGTGGGTTGATCGCCTGGCCGTCGTATCCGTGAGCGGCTGCGTCGACATGCTGACCGCTCCGTCCTTGGCGCAGGCAATCGACTCCGCGCTCGCCAAAGCCCCATCCGGCATCATCGTCGACCTGTCCAACGTCGACTTTCTTGCCTCCGCCGGTATCAGCGCCCTCGTCGCAGCCAGCGACAGCATCGGTCAGTCCCGTCGATTCGGCGTCGTTGCCGACGGAGCGGCCACCCACCGGCCGCTTACCCTGCTAGGACTCGACCAGATCATCGCGCTGTACCGCACTCTGGACGATGCGCTGAGCGGCCTCGTTGATGCATGACCGTTGCCCCGTATGGGTCGGCATGTCACATGAACCAGTCCAGTGAGCCAGCAATTCGCTGCGTCGAGGAGTCACCAAGGCTCCTGAGAGCGCACTTCGATGCTGACCCCGTCGCTGCGGCACAGATGCGAACCGAACTCAGAAATTGGCTTGCGCACCACTTCGCGCCCGACGACGAGCGGGTCAACGACGTGGTCTTAGCCGTCTACGAAGCCACCGCCAACGCCGTCGAGTTCGCGTATCTCGGCCGACCCGAGACGGGCAGCGTCGAGGTGTCCGCAACCCGCGAATCTGACCGCTTGTCCGTCACGGTAAGCGATGAGGGCAAGTGGCATTGGCCGACTGTGGATCCGGCGCCAGCTTCCCGGTTGCGGGGCCGCGGCATTCCGTTGATGAAGTCGCTCGCAGACCACGCGAAACTCCACACCTGGCATACCGGGACGCGGGTGCATTTGGTCTGGATGGGGCTGTCCTGAGACTCGGCTCAGCTCAATCGTCGCCCGGCACTTGGGCTATCGCGTCGAGTAGCGATACCAGAAGCGGTATCCGCTGCGCTTCGATGTCAGGTTGGGGCAGCACTGCTTGCACGATGGCCGCGCCGTCAAATGTGTTAGCGACCATGGCAACCACTGCGGGAAAAATGTCTTCCGGAAAGCTATCGGCGCCAGGCAGCGCCCGGGAGACGTCGTAGATCTTCGCGCTGTACTGCTCGAGGACGCTTTGCAAAGTCTTCTTCAGCTTTTCGTCAGTGCGCGCAGCGACCATCAGTTCGTACAACACCGCGTTCGTCGGATTACGGGTGAGGTCGCGAAGGATGGTCAGCACCGCCTCCAAAGGTGGCCTGTCGGCCGGTATTTCGGCGACCTGCTTGGTGAACAAGTCCAGCTGTCGCCGTGAGACCTCATTTGCCGTGGCCGCCATGAAGTCGCCCATGGTGGCGAAGTGACGAAACAGCGCGCCGTCGGATACCTTGGCGCGCTTGCTGATTACCGCAGCTGATGCTCGCGCGTACCCTATCTCGGCGATGGTTGCGATGCTGGCGTCGAGCAGTCGGGCGACGGTTTCGTCGCGGCGCTGCTGCTGAGTTCTCGCCATGTCAGACGTGTGCCCCTTGCTGCTGTTGGTGGGCCGCTGCGCGCAAGAACCGGCCGGACTTGATCGTCTTTCCGTAGCCGTCGCGGAACTGGCCGTGTCGGCACACCACCGCGCCGCCCACACCGGTAGCGACGACAGCTGCATCGTTGCGGTTGACCATGCGCCGCAAGCCCCCATAGAACTCAACCGGCTCTTCGTAGTAGCCGTCCACCGACTCGTCTAGACCAGCCGGATCGATGACCACAAAATCCGCGCGGTCGCCCCGGCGCAGCGTGCCGGCATCCAGCCCGAACCAGTCGGCCACTTCGGCCGTCAGCCGATACACCGCGCGCTCGACGCTGAGAAAAGGAGTGTCTGCGCGCTGCGCCTCTAGCACGCGCTTGAGCAGCCGCAGCGGATAGTTGTAAAACGCCATATTGCGCAGGTGCGCGCCCGCATCGGAGAAACCCATGTGGATACTGGGTTCTGCGGCAAGCTTGTTGAGCTGCTTGGGCCGATGATTGGCGACCGTGGTCGTCCACCGGACATTTCGCTCACCGTTTTCGACCAGCACGTCGAGGAACGCATCCAATGGATGCACGCCGCGCTCGTCGGCGATCGCCCCAAAGCTCTTGCCGATCAATGACTTATCAGGGCACTCGACAATCACCGCGTCATGGAAGTCGCGATGCCACAAGGCTGGTCCAAACTTTTTGCGGTCGAATTCGCGGCGGAATCCGCGCCGGTAATCGGTATCAGCGAGCAGCTTGTTGCGCTTGAGTTGGTCGCGCAGGTGCAATGCTGCGGTTCCTGCGCCGAACTCTTCGAAGACCGGCAAATCGATTCCATCGGAATACAGCTTGAACGGTACGGGCAGGTGCTGCAGCCGAATCTGCGAGCCCAGCACCGCGTTGAGCAGCCGCGTCCCTGGCCCGAAGGCATACACCGCCCCGGGCGCCGACTTCGTGTCCGCCGACACCAGAAGACTCATCCGCACAGGCTTACGGCGCCCCAACATGTGGCTGCTGGACAAGAAGAACAGCAGCGCCGATGACGGCTTGGCTACGTTGGGTGCGCTTTGCAGGATTCGGCCTCGACTGCGCAAAACCTCGATCAGCCTGCGCCGTTCCCGCCAGGTCGCGAATGTCGACGGCAGCGCACGCGACCGGTATCGGTCGCCGTCGAGTTTGTCGATGGCCGCATCCATCCCCGACATACCCAGTAGCCCTGCATCGAGCGCCTCGTCCAGCAACGCCGACATCCGCTCCAATTCGCTGTCGGTCGGCCGTGCATTGTCGTCGGTGGCCCGGCCCAGGCCGAGCACCGCAGTCCGCAGATCCGAATGGCCGATGAGCGAGCCGACGTTCGGCCCCAGCGGCAGGTCATCAAGTGCCGCAACGTATTCGGCGGCCGTCGACCAGGTCTTCTCGGCTTGCAGCGCGCCGAGCACGTACTCGCGTGGCACCGCCTCGACCCTGCTGAACAGATCGGCTGCGTCGGCCGCATCGGCGTAAATCGTTGACAGCGAACAGTTTCCCAGCAGCACGGTGGTGACGCCGTGGCGCACCGATTCACGCAATCCCGGGTCGAGCAGCACCTCGGCGTCGTAATGGGTGTGCACGTCGATGAAGCCCGGTACCACCCACTTGCCGGCCGCGTCGATCACTTCCGGGCAGCCCGTCTCATCCAGCGGTTCGGCTGATACCGCTGCGACCAGGCCGTCGCGGATTCCGAGCGTGCGCGGCTGCGGCGAACGGCCGGTGCCGTCGAACCACAAGCCGTCGCGAATGATCACGTCGTAGCTCACGGCGCCTCCCTGGGTGTGTCCAGCGAGCCTAACACGGTTAGTAAGTACTTACAATCTTTTTTGCCGGCGCGTCCGAGTGACTTGCTAGAAGGCCTTAGCGAGTCCGTGTTGTAGTCGGTGCGGTCGTGGTGATCGGTTGCGGGCTCGGTATGACGAGTCCCGGTGGCACGTCGTCGACGCGCCCGGCCACCGCAGGAATCACGATCT
>NZ_DASRBZ010000226.1:0-2744 GCF_035653355.1 Mycobacterium sp.
CCCATTTCGGTGAATATCCAGCCGGCGCTGTTGGCTAGGAACGGGGTGGGGATGGTCAGTAATGCGAGCCAGGAGAACCACCGTTGGCCCGGGAAGCGCCCGCGGCGGGTGAGCCACAAAGCAATGACCGCGAAAAACACCGGAATTGCGAGCAACCCGATCATGGCCCGAAACGACCAGTACGTGACGAACAGGTTGGGCCGATAATCGCCTGGGCCGAACCGCTGTTGGTACTCGCGCTGAAGGTCGCGCACTCCTTGCAGCCGCACGTCGCTGACCCGGCCTTCGGCCAACACCGGCAAAACGTAGGGAACTTCGATCACCCGGCTCAGGCTGTCGCAGTTGTTCTGCCTGCCGACAGTCAGGATGGAAAAGTCTGGATCGGTTTGGGTGTCGCACAACGATTCGGCCGACGCCATCTTCATCGGCTGCTGATGAAACATCAGCTTGCCCTGCGCGTCACCGGTGAAAAACAACACCACCGACGCGGCCATCGCAACCCAGCACCCCAAAATGGTGGCCGGTCGGTACATCGTGCGGGCGTCGGTCTCCGCTGCCTGGCCATTGGGGTCGGCGCCGGCCGCGATGCCAGCCCGCGACCGGACCATCCACCACGCGCACACCGCGGCGACAAAAGTTCCGGCTGTCAGGATCGATCCGGTGACCACATGTGAGAATGCTTGCTGCGCTGTGTTATTGGTGAGCAACGCGAAGATGCTGTTCAACTCCGCGCGGTGCGTCGCCGGATTGTAGTGCGCCCCGACCGGGTGCTGCATGAACGAGTTTGCGGCGATGATGAAGAACGCCGACACGTTGACCGCGACCGCGACGATCCAGATGCAGGCCAGGTGCACCAGCCGCGGCAGCCGACTCCAGCCGAAGATCCACAAGCCGATAAACGTGGACTCGAAGAAGAACGCGGCCAAGCCCTCCATGGCGAGCGGTGCGCCGAACACGTCGCCCACGAACCGGGAATACTCGCTCCAATTCATGCCGAACTGGAATTCCTGGACGATGCCGGTGGCCACCCCGAGTGCGAAGTTGATCAGGAAGAGCTTGCCGAAGAACTTCGTCAGTCGATACCACGCGACGTTGTCAGTGAGCGCCCACACCGTCTGCATGACAGCCACCAGTGGCGCCAGGCCGATGGTGAGCGGCACGAAGATGAAGTGGTAGACGGTGGTGATACCGAACTGCCACCGGGAAACGTCGACGACGTCCATGTTGCCAACTCCCGGACCTGCTACGACTGACTACGACACAGTGTAGTAGATAGCCGGCGCGTCCACCACGGAAACGTCGCGCAGATCACGGCCCAGTCGGCGGCCCAGTCGGCGGCTCCGTGGTCTCCCTTGGGCCAAACAAAGCTTTGTCCACCGCTTTGGAGGCACTGCGAATGCCGAACGACGATGCGATCTCGAACACGCCGATGACCACCAGCCAGATCCCTACGACGAGCGTCAGTATCCAGATCGATTCGAATGGCGACGCAATCACCACGATGCCCGCCAGCAGGCTGACCACGCCGAGGAAGATGGCCCAGCCGCGGCCGGGAAGGGTCGGATCGCTGATGGCTGATGTCGCCGTTGCCACACCGCGGAAGATGAAGCCGACGCCAATCCATATCGCCAACAACAGGATTGCGACCAAGGGGTCGTTGCCGAAGTGGCGGAAGGCCAGAACAGCCAACACCAGTGACGCCGCACCGCTGATGAACAACAGCACCCGTCCCCCGGCGGACACATGCAGGCTGAATGCGAAGATCACCTGCGCGATCCCGGTGATCAACAGATAGGCGCCGAAGACAATAGCGGCGACCAGAATGGTTTTGCCGGGCCATACCAATACCAGGACGCCGAGGGCCAGCGCCAAGATGCCGGATACCAGCGTCGACTTCCACAGATGCGGCAATAGGCTTGGGGCAGTGGTGGGTTCCATCAGCGAAGTGTCGCACATACCGCAACCCCGGAGCGCGGTTTGCCGCGCAGTCAGACGTTGGCGGTTTGCGCGTCTTCGCTGCGCACGCTAATGGAGCGTGCGCCGGGCTTGCGGCCCACGAGATACCAGGTGTGCATGACCCCTTTGCCCTTGACCTCGATGTCGCCGCGTTCCTCCAGCACAAAGTCATCTTTCAGGCGTTCGTAGACGTCCTGGGGAACTTGAATCCGGCCTTCGGGGTCGGTTGACTCCATCCGCGATGCGACATTGACGGCGTCACCCCACACGTCGTAGAAGAAGCGGCGCGAGCCCACCACTCCCGCGACGACCGGGCCGGTGGCCAGGCCGATGCGCAGTGGCAGGGCGCGACCGTGCGGGTCTTTGAGGTCGGCTGCGGCGTCGGCCATGTCGAGCGCGAGGTCCGCCAATGCATGGACGTGATCATGCCGGGGCCAGGGCACCCCGCTGACCACCATGTACGAATCGCCGCTGACTTTGATCTTCTCCAGCCCATGCTTGTCGACCAGCGCGTCGAATTCCGTGTAGAGCCGGTCCAAGAACTCGATCAGTTCGGTTGGGGCGGTGGCGCTGGCCCGTTCGGTGAAACCAGCAATGTCGGCAAACAGAACCGAGGCCTCGTCGTACTTGTCGGCGATGACGTTGTGCGCCGGATCCTTGAGCCGAGCCGCGACGCTGGCCGGCATGATGTTGGCCAGCAACGCTTCGGATCGGTCGTATTCGACTTCCATGACGGCTTCGGCACGGGCGATTTCGCGCAGCGCGTACCACATCGTCACGACCACCAT
>NZ_DASRBZ010000227.1:0-13259 GCF_035653355.1 Mycobacterium sp.
GGACCCACCACCACCGCTTCGGTCGGCCAGTCCGGCCGCGGAACCTCCAAGGCGGGCAGCGTGGCGATCAATCGCCGCAACGGTCCCGGGTCACTGGCCGGCAGACCGATGCCGACCCGGGCCTCCTGGCGCTGGCGCAGGCCCGCGCGCCACGATCGCGCGCTCAGCGACCGCAGTACGGCATCTCGAAGCCGCCCCCGGATACCGGTCCCCGCCGCCAGCCCGCTGCCGATCGGTGGCAGCCCTTTGGACGGCAGATACAGCGGATGCGGGTTGAGTTCGATCCACGGGATGGCCAACAGTTCGGCAGCCATGCCGCCGCAGGCGGTGATGACGTCGGATACCACCAGATCGACGGCTAGCTCTTGTAACTGCGGAACGTTGAGCACCGCCATCCGCGCCGCCCGCTGGTGAATCTTGGCCCCGGCGTCGCGGTCGTCGTCTGCCGCGGTGGGCTCGAGTCCCTCCAGCTCGGCGGCCTCGACGCCGGCCTCCCGGGCGGTCTCGAGCCATTCTGTGCCGGTCAGCAGGATCGGCTTGTCACCCGCAGTCAAGAAGCGTTTGCACAGCGCGATCGCGGGAAACGAGTGCCCGGGATCCGGGCCGGCGACCACGGCGACTCGCACTTGCCCTACCCTGCCACAGCTACCGCGCTAGATTGATGCGTGGCGACCCGCTGCGCCCGGCTCCGCCGCGCTTGCGATCACCACTAGGCTGGCAACCATGACTCAGCCGACCACCGTTGACAACACCCGAACGGTCGAGAAGTTCCTTTACGCGCTGCAAGACGAAGACTTCGACACCGCAGGCGCGGTGTTAGACGACGACTTGGTCTACCAGAACGTCGGATTGCCCACTATCTACGGCCGCGACCGGACGATGAAGTTGTTCCGCAGTATGCAGGGCCGCGCCAGCTTCGAGGTCAAGATCCACCGCATCGCATCCGACGGCGCCGCGGTGCTCACAGAACGCACCGACGCGCTGATCTTCGGTCCCCTGCGCCTGCAGTTCTGGGTCTGCGGCGTCTTCGAGGTCCACAATGGACGAATCACCTTGTGGCGCGACTACTTTGACTTCTACGACATGTTCAAGGCGACCCTGCGTGGCTTAGCGGCTACCGTGTTTCCGTCGCTGCGTCCGTCGTTCTGACCTCCGCGTTTGCGGCGCCACGGCGGTGTAGGGGCTAGGCGACCCGTCGGCTAACCGGGTCGCTCACCCCGGCGAGCGGGCGGGGCTTGCGTTGTATCCATCGACCGCTGCGTGGCTCGTGGCGACTTTCCGCACTTCCCCCGTGTGGGGCCGTACTGCGGAGTTAACGTGGTCGCGAGGAAAGGCGCTCGCCGACAGAAAAGGCAATGGGATGACCGGTCCGGAGTACCGCGATCAGCAGCCAGCGGGCTACTACTACCAGCCACCGCCGCCGCACCCGCAGTACGCGACTTTCAGGCACGCACGTCCGATCTACAAGCGACGTTGGACATGGGTTGCAGCTTTGGTTGCAGTAGCCGCACTGCTTTTAGCGGTTGGCGTTGTTGCGAAGGTTTCCAAGCCATCTCAGACACCGCTTCAGACCAAGTCCTACCAGTTGGGATACAACGAAATTGGACCCCAGTCTGCTGTCACCGGTGCGGAGGCAGGACTGACCCCAAACGTTGCTTGCGAGAATGGGATGACCTTCTGGGCAATGGGCCGTACGGGTGCCGTCAATCCAGACGAGGCTCGCAGTGGCCTGAACTTGGCCTACGACCACGATTCAGTTCTGAAGGGGTGCTTGGACTACCTACACGGGCGCGGATACACCGATCACCCGTTCCAGAACACAATCGGCCCAGATGGGAAGCTCCACTAATTTCAGCCGCAGTTGGTTGCTTCGCCAAACAGGCTAATTACGTTCGTACCCGGCACCCCTGCAACCGGCTCCGGTAGCGCGTTCGGCACCCCGCCGTCATCCTCCGGTATCCACTCGCCATACGTCGTCAACGTGATGACGTAGGTTGCGTGGCCCATCCACTTCGACACCTGCATGTAGTGAACTCCCGCTGACAATTGGAGCGCGGCGAAGGTGTGGCGTAGGTCATGGACGCGGCAATGCGGCAACCCGGCCTCGGCGAGCGCCGGACGAATCACTCGCGTGTGCAGGCCGTTGAGGTCGCACGGCTGCGACCAGTCCGGCTGCGAACCGCCCCGCTGCCCCTTGGGGCGGTAACCTCCGCGTCGGCGTCTCGGCCACAACGGCGCGGTCGATCGTCGGCGCGCGGGTGCTCCGCGAGGTAGTCGGCCATCCGCTCCGCCAACGAAGGCGGTAGTGGCACGGTGCGCTTACTGCGCTTGCTCTTTGGTGTACCGGTGACCCATTCGCCGTGACTTCGTGCGTTCGACCCGCACCGTGCAGCGACTCTGGCCGGCAGCGGTTTTCGTGATAACCAGGTCGCGCACTTCCAGCCCTTGCGCCTCGGCGGCACGTACCCGCTGTACGCCAGGAACAACACCAGCACTTCATACACCGGGTACCGCTCGACGATCTTCGCGGCGAGGGCTGCGACCTGTGAGCCGGTTAGTGCCCGGCGCGGCGTCTCGGCGTCATCGCCCACCGCGTGCATGCTGCCGAAGTCGATTGCGTCGGCAGGTTGGCCGGTATCGCGTTATGCCGCTGGGCGTATCGCAGCACCGCGCGGAATGGCTGCCAGGCATCGCGCACCGACTTGCGACTCAGCCTCTCGACCAAATCGGCGCGGAAACGCTCGCAGTCACGCGGCGTAATTGACACAACTGCTTTGTCGCCGAACTGCTTAAGCGCATACCGCGCGAGCACAGCCTGATACTTCTCGTAGGTGCTGACCTTGAGCTTGCCGGTCTCGAGCTTCACCGCCTGTTCGTCCAGCCAACCTGCCGCGTAATCGTAAGTGGGCACTGGGCAAAGGGCACGCGACCGGCGAACAACACGAGTTAGGTAAGGCAAGTAAGGCGCGCTATGCGGCGCTACCCGAACGCAAGGGCAGCACCTACAAGCGGGTACCGCTGCGAGCTAGGCCGGGGCGTCGCCGTGCCCGGTAGCGAGCGGCCGGTAGCGCTGGGCCGCCGTCGCTGCGGTCCCATAAGCAGCAGCCGGGGCGGGCCCGCCCCGGTTGCTAACCCACCGAAAGATGAAAGGTTGGTGTTTCGCTGATGGCCACCGAAAAGCAAGCCGCGCACCGCGCCCGGTTCGCCCGGCAGGCCCGCGCGGGTACAGGCAAGGTGGGTCGCCGCGCCAAGAGCAGCGCCACGCCAACGCGCAAGAAGCGCGGCAAGTAGCCGGTCACCCTGGCGATTGAATCCAACAGAGCGGTGGGCGACCGGCTACCGGGCGTCAGTAGAAGAACACCGTCTGGGTTTCCTCCTGCGGCTCATCGTTTTCCAGCCAACGAATTGTGATCTTCACCTGCCTGTCCGACCCCATCCACAGAATCACTGGCCACTGCGCCGGTGCGAGCGGCGGCAGGTCGATCGGCTCGCCGTCATAGTCAATGCGGTAGTTGCCATTGGGGATTTCGAGTGTGAGCTGATTGGCACGCACGCTAGTGCTCATGTTCTGTACCATCAACCGCTTGTTGAACTCGTCATAGCTCAGGTAAGGGATCGCGTGTTCGACGGGGGCTGCAACCGGCAGCGCCGGCACACCGAGATCCAACTTCATCAGGTCGTGCTCGATGGCCTCACGAACCTGGTGGCCAAGATCAGTCGGGTCGACGTACACCCCGACCAATCCCTTGGCTTCCATCTCGACGCGGAACTTGTTGAGTCGGCCAAGCTCTTTGGGGTCAGCAGCGCTGCGGCGGATCGGCTCGTCCGAGAAGTAGACATGCACTGGCTTCCCGGCCTCGGAGGTGCTTTCGATCTCGTGGGCAGTGCCCGAGACGGCGCCCATTGTTGCGCTGCCAAGGCGACTGTCGAACACAGCGACGACGATGTCGGAGTCGTCAACGATCTGCGAGTTGACAACCGCTTGGCCACCCTCGGCATTGAGCAGAGGCACGGTGTCCGACTTCCAATGGCGGGGAAGCAGAATCACCCCCTCTGCCTCGCCGCGACGGCCATTCCAGCTATGGATGCTTTGGATGATCGCCTTAACTTCAGCACCGGTATCTCCCGGCGTGGCGATCAACACCTTTAGTACATTTGCGGGGAACAATCTAGTTGTAGCCTTTCGACTGGTCGGTTCGGTAGCGCGGGCGGGCGCTACCGGGCTTGGCCATCTTGTTCGGGCCGAGCCGCCGACCAGTGAATCACCGTGGGGTGACACTGGAGCGGTAGACACGCCGGTTTTCAATGCCGAGATTCCGCTCGCGCGTGGTGTATAAGCCTCATCCGTCACAGCTAGTAACGGTTGAGCAGGCTTATGCGTTACCACCACGCTCTCGGCGACGTACTGCAGGTTGTTGTGGCTCTCGTCATCGATGTAGCAGGCGTCGCCGCCGAAGATGAAGTCGGCATCGCGGCGCGGCGGCTTGCCGGAGTTAAACGGCAGGCTCCGAGAGTCTTGCCCGAGTGGGGCTGTTGGGCTAAGTAGCAGTCAGCTTGTCAGCCACTGCCGTACGCCGCCGTGTCCCGAGCAGGTACCCGAGTGGTGTGCTGGATGAATAATCGCCGTCCCGGCAGATGGCGGTAGCTCCAGGAGGGGGCCACCGGGCACCGTGAGGAGCCCTGGCGCACCGTTAGGAGGCAGAGTGCCGCCCGACGATGGATCGGGAATACATTGCCCGTCCGAGTTTGTGTAGTAGCCCGTGCCACAACTAGCCAGGACCGTAGTCGGCCCGCTTGCAACGGCTGCTGGGGCAGCGCCTAACACCGCCGCTCCAATCGCCGCGACGACGAATAGGAAAATCCGGACGCGCATACCCACTCCCGCAGGAAGGAATTCTTTTGACACTGCAGGAGCCCGAATCCCGAACGCCGATGTAGCGGTTCCCCGCCCTTGATCACATGGTTTTCGGTGATGCATTTCCGCTGGATCGGGGGCGGCCCCCGGCGCACCACCCCGGCGGCCAGGGGCTAATTGAAGCAGTACCCTACCCATACCGTAGCCGTGTGCCAGCGTGTGCAAATCCCGAGGCTAGGTGGGTATCTGGGTTAGCTCACGGCCCCTGCGTGGCTTAGCGGCTACCGTGTTTCCGTCGCTGCGTCCGTCGTTCTAGGTGCCGAAGCCTCTAGACGCGCGCACCCCACCCAGTTCGTCGAACGCCTGCGCCCAGCCGATCAGGCGATCGGTCGCCTCGGCGAGCTCATCACGATAGCGTTGCTGAGACGCCGGGGAGGCGGCCGTCGCGCCGCCGTTCGCCGACGATACCAATTGCGCTGCCGCAGTTACCATTTCGTTGTACTGACGCACACCGGCACTCAACTGCGCGGTGAACGCATTGATCGTGGGCACCAGATACGACCGCGACTGCGGGCTGAAGTTGGCGGTGCGCTCCATCGCCACCACCTCTGCTGCGGTGGCCGCCATGGCAGCGGAAGTCTGATTGGCCGCATCGGACAGCTCACGAATTTCGCTGGCAGGCAATATATTGCCGCGCTCCATCACACCCAACAACGAGGAGAAGCCGCGCTCGGACGAACCCAGCGCATGCATCACGGGTCGCGCCGCCGAGCCCGGCGGCGGCAGCCGGCGCGCGTTGGCGGCCCGCTGTGTCGGCAACGGTAAGGAGCGCAGCCAGCGATAGCGCAGCAGCAACAGCGTCGCCGGAATCGCCGAGCCCGCCGCGATGGAGCCGGTGACCACCAGCAGCGCCACGAACCATCCCCAGGCCGCCAGCAACACCGTCACCACTGCCCAAAATACTGATGCGACACCGAATATCACGGCCCAGCGCAGTGCGCGGCGGCGCCGCCGCAGCAGCCGGGCACGTGGATCGGTCACCGCGCTGATCTTCTGCGCGACAAAATCCGAAAGCTCGTTGGCGGTGTCGAAACCACGCTGCATCAAGGTGCGCCACGCTCCGCTGACCGTGACCCGCTGACTCGCATTCACCGCCATGGTGCCGACCTTCCGCTTAGTTCTGGCCGATGGGCTTTTCCGCGGTGGGCTCCGAAGCTGCCGCAGGAGTGGCAGGGCTGCCCGCAGCCGCGCCGCCGGACGGTCCCCCGGCCGGCAGAGCCTCACCGCGCATCGACGCCCGAATCTGTTCTAGGCGCTGGTGGCCGGCCATCTGCACGCTGGCCTGCTCGACTTCGAGCATGCGGCCCTGAACCGAGCCCTGCGCCAACTCGGCGGCGCCGACGGCGTTGGCGTAGCGACGTTCGATCTTGTCGCGCACTTCGTCGAGGCTCGGAGTATTACCCGGCGCGGCGAGCTCGCTCATCGACCGCAGCGACGCGCTGACCTGTTCTTGCATCTTGGCCTGCTCGAGCTGGCTGAGCAGTTTGGTGCGCTCGGCGATCTTCTGCTGCAGCACCATTGCGTTTTGCTCGACGGCCTTCTTGGCTTGGCCGGCGGCTTGCAGCGCCTGGTCGTGCAACGCCTTGAGGTCTTCCACACTCTGCTCGGCCGTGACCAACTGGGCCGCAAACGCTTCGGCGGCGTTGTTGTACTCGGTGGCCTTGGCGGTGTCGCCGGCGGCAGTGGCCTGGTCGGCCAGCGCCAAGGCTTGGCGGACGTTGACCTGAAGCTTTTCTACGTCGGCCAGCTGGCGGTTGAGCCGCATCTCGAGTTGACGCTGGTTGCCGATCACTTGCGCCGCCTGCTGAGTCAGTGCCTGGTGCTGGCGCTGGCCTTCTTCGATGGCCTGCTGGATCTGCACTTTGGGATCGGCGTACTCGTCGATCCTGGCGTTGAACAGCGCCATGAGGTACTTCCACGCTTTGACGAACGGATTGGCCATGGGTTAGCTCCGCCTTCGTGTCGAGGTGCGCCGAATGGACTGCCGGCCCCTGCTGCTCAATTTATCGGTTCGGCGTCGATTGCCCCACCCGTGTTGCGCATAAGCCAAACACCGACCGGGTCAGGCCACGGCCAGCGACACCGGCGGGATGACGACTTTGGTGCTCGCATCGATGTTGGCGGCGCTGGCCGTGGTCGGAGCGGCCGCACGCTCATGGGCTGCCATCCGCTCACCGGCGTCGATGAGCACCTCGGACAACGGAACCTCCAGCGCGTCGCAGATCGCGTTCAGCAGCTCGCTGGAGGGCTCCTTGCGGCCGCGCTCGACCTCGGAGAGATATCCGAGGCTCACCCGCGCAGATTCGGATACTTGCCGCAGCGTTCGACCTTGGGAAGTCCGCGCCCGGCGCAGCACCTCGCCGATGACCTCCCGTAGCAGTGACGCCATCGCGCTCTCCTTTGTCCGGGTCGTCGGTTATTCGCAGCGGTTACTAACGTCAACGCCCACCGCTGCGGCGTGGTTCCCCGCCGGGGTCGTCCGTGGTCAGCGGGTCGTGCAGCGAACTTCCCTGGCAGCCGACGCGACATAATCCACCCCGGTGACAACCGTCAGCACGACGGCAGCGCCCATCACCGCCGTCGCGGCCACCAGCCAGGAACCCGAAAGCGGTAGGACGAACAAGCCGATCGCCACAGCCTGAACGAGCGTCTTGAGTTTGCCGCCCCAGCTCGCCGGAATAACGCCTCGCCGCAGCACGGCGAACCGCAGTACGGTCACCGCGACCTCGCGCACGAGGATCACCACGGTCACCCACCACGGTAAGTCACCAAGCGTCGAAAGCCCGATCAGCGCTGCGCCGATGAGCGCCTTGTCTGCAATCGGATCGGCCAGCGTGCCCAGTTCGGTCACCATGCCGTAGGTGCGGGCCAGGGCACCGTCGAACCGGTCAGTGATGACCGCCACAGCGAAGATGACGAAAGCCGCGACGCGGCTGGTGGTGTCGTGACCGTCACCGGCGAGCAACGCGAGGACGAAGATCGGGACCAGTACCAGCCGCAAACCTGTCAGCATGTTGGCGACGTTGGTGACACGGACCCGCCGTACCGTGGGACCGGTTTGAGGCTGTCCCGTCACGGCATCAGAATAACGGGTGCCCAGCTGGTGCGTCCCGAATGCCGATACTGTGCACCCGTGGAGCCAGCGGGCAGTTCACCGGACCATGGGGCCGTGGTCCGGCGCGCGCGTACCTCGGATGTTCCGGCGATCAAGCAGCTGGTGGACACCTACGCCGGAAAGATCCTGCTGGAAAAGAACATGGTGACGCTGTACGAGGCGATCCAGGAGTTCTGGGTGGCTGAACTCGACGGCGAGGTGATCGGCTGCGGCGCCCTGCATGTGTTGTGGTCCGATCTCGGCGAAATACGCACGGTCGCAGTACATCCCGATATGACGGGTCGCGGCATCGGCCACGCGATCGTGGACCGTCTTATCGAGGTGGCGCGCGAGCTGGAGCTGAAGCGGCTGTTCGTGTTGACGTTTGAAACCGAGTTCTTCAGCCGGCACGGTTTCACCGAGATCGAGGGCACGCCGGTGACCGCCGAGGTGTACGAGGAAATGTGCCGCTCCTACGACTTGGGCGTCGCCGAGTTCCTCGACCTGAGCTATGTCAAGCCGAACATCCTGGGCAATTCCCGGATGCTGTTGATTCTCTAGAGGTTCAGAGCGGAAATTTGGTATCCGTGAGCTGCTCGGACAGCTCCCAGAGCGCGGCGGCAGTGGAAGCGCGCCTGGCCTGTGGGCTGCGCCAGGTCGGCTGGGTGCGGCCGTAGAAGCCGAACTGCGGGCCGACGAACGTGTCACCCCGGAGATCCTGCGATACCGCGTACAACGTTTGGCGGGCGCCGAAGTGGGCATCGGTGGATACGACGCGGTCGGCCGCCAAGACCACCGCGTCGCTCACTCTGCGGCCGGACCGGCCCTGCAGGTTGGTGTGCGACCAGCCGGGGTGGGCGGCCAGCGCGCGCACCGGGGAGCCGACGCTGTCCAGGCGCCGCTGCAGCTCGCTGGTGAACAGCAGGTTGGCAAGCTTGGACTGGCTATAGGCAAGCCACCGCGAATAGGGCCGGGACTGCCAATTTAGGTCTTTGAGGCTGATGTAGCCGAAGTGGTGCATCAGCGAGGACACCGTCACCACCCGGTCGGTGAGCTTGGGCAGCAGCAGGTTGGTCAACGCGAAATGACCGAGGTGGTTGGTACCGATATGACGCTCGAAGCCGTCGGCCGTCAGCGCATAGTCGACGGCCATGATGCCGGCGTTGTTGATCAGAACGTCGGCGTGATCGATGTCATCAGCGAACTGCCGCACCGATGACAGGTCCTGCAAGTCGAGTTGGCGCACCTCGAGGTGGCCGGTGGTGCCGCCGGCCATCTTCTGGGCGGCGGCTTCACCCTTTCGCATGTCGCGCACCGCGAGGATCACGTGAGCGCCGACCCGGGCCAACTCGCGGGCGGTCACCTCGCCCAGGCCACTGTTGGCGCCGGTGACGATCGCGGTGCGCCCGGTGAACGAGGGCAGCTCTGCTGCGGTCCAACCAGCCATGGCAGACACCCTAATCCGACGTTGCGCGAGGTCCTGACACGGATTAGCGGCTGGACCTACCGAGCGTGTAGCCGGTCCAGACGTCTCCCTGACCAACGCGAGCCTCCCGGTATCGTCGCTGGGAAGCGCGCGCCAATCCCCCTGGGCGCCCCGACGGCCATCGAACCAGGAGTACGCAATTGGGACGCGATCTAGCCCTTTCCGACGACAGCTACCCGTTGGCGCGGCGGCGACTGGTAGCTGCCAGCCAAGCGTCGATGGCTTGCGAATGTATCTAGGCGTCATCGTCAATCCGCTGGCACGAAAAAATCGTGCGGCGGCCGATCGCAGCGCCGAGCTGCGTCGCCTCGTCGGCCGGTGCGGCGAGGTGCACGAAACCGCGTCGGTCGAGGATCTCCGGAGCGTCGTCGAACAGCTCTATCCGCGGGTCACACACCTTGTCGGCGACGGCGGCGACGGAGCGCTGCACTGGTTGATCAACGAAGTCCAGCGATGCGACGCCGATCCGCAACGCTGGCCGACGTTCGTGCCGACCAACAACGGCAGCGTCAACGCTGTCGCGCGCAAGGCGCGAGTACGCGGGCGGGCCGATGCGATTATCCGCACGTTGGCAACAGCTGCCGAAACCGACCAGCCTCCGCCCGAAATGTGGCTCGACACACTGCAACTCGACGGCGAAACTGCGGACGGGGCGAGCTTTCATCGCATTTGCTTCGGGTGCGCGGCCGGCGGTGTCGGCAACCGGTTCTACGACAAGTACTACGCCAACCCCGATCATGGCCGCGGGGCCGTCGCTCGAGTGATCGCTCGGCTGTTCGGCGACTACCTAACCGGCAAGGTTGCCCCCGGCCACATGGCCAGAGAGAACTGGGCATCCCAGTTGTTCGTGCCGACGCACGCCCGCGTCGTCATCGACGGCGAGGAGGTCCCGACGCGCGCACACAGGTTGCTGCATGCCGGCGCAATCGACCTTCGTATCGGCGGTCCGTTCCGGCTCTTCCCCAAGGCCTCCGAACCTGGTGCGCTGCATTTCCAAGCCGGGGAGCTGAGACCGTCGCTGATCGCTGTCCAGCTTCCCGCGGCGCTCACCAACGGGACGGTGCACGGGTCTGCGGTGCGCGACATCAACGGCCGGGAGATGAGCATCGAGGCCGAGGACGAGCCACTGTCGCCGATCATCGACGGGGAGCGTTTCGTCGGAATCGTCAAGCTCACGGCGCGGGCGGGGCCGCGTATCCGCATCGCCCAGGTCGCGGCGTCAACGGCGCGGCTTCGGCGCCGCCTAACCCCAGACGTCACGCGGCATCCGTAGCGATCCCCCGTAAGTTCAGCGCCGAGCGCGGATGGCGCGCGTGATCTGGGCGGAGAGTTTGGGATCGCTCAGTAGTTGGTCGACGAGCGCGGAGAGCACCTCTTGTCCGGTGACGCGGGCCACGCCGAGCCGGTCGGCGGCGTCGCGCTGCCAGATGTCGAGCGCTCGGTGCTGCGCCGGCGAGAGATCAACGGTTCGGCGCGTTTTCGTAACCCGGGTTCGTCCGAGGATGACGGGTTCGGTGGGTGCCGCCGCAACGGCGGGAGTAAGTGATGCGGCAGCGTGGGTGCGCGACCGGTCGGCGTCGGCATTCATGTGGCGACCTTCCCTGAGCGGCAGTACGTCAGTATGTCAGTACGTCAGTTCAGTGTATCCGTAGTTCATGCACGATGGGAGGTTTGGGATCGCCGGGGTGTTGCTGGATGGTCTACAGCGGCCGCCCTGGCCCTTCAGGCTGCCTCGACGGCAGAGTTAGGCGCCATCAGCACGCTCGTTCTCGGCCGCGACGGGCGCTTCATCGCCTGTGACCACCTGACTTGGCCGATAGCTGCTAATGACTTAAACGATTGCTAAGGTACCGGAATTGTGATGATATAAATCACATAATCGGTCGAAGTTCAATTTGCACGGCTTTTCTGCTACTAATCGAAACGACGTTGACTACGACGTCGCTTCAGCGGAATTACCATTAAATACTGCAATTAGTAGTTCCGTAGGTCAGTATTCGCGTATCTACGGCCAACTTTCTGTCTCCACCTGGTAATATAGGTACTGATCTACTGATTCCAGTACTCACGGAACCAGCTGCAGCGGCGGTCGCCGCTAATTCTGCAGTCGACTGAGCGAGCGTCGTGGGATCCCGGAAGCGGCCGTTGACCCCCTTCCGATTAATTAGCCTGGAAGAATGTTGTGAACTGGATGTAGAGTACCTATAAGGCGTTCTCTAGCTTTGCTTGATATTCTTCGGCGGCGGTATTATCGATACTACTGATGTAGTGAGCGAAGTAGTTCTGTTGATCTCGGTCGAGACCGACCTGGAAAGGGGATACTCCTACGATGGAGACGCTTATCGATTACCTGCAGGCGTGGGAAGAGCGTAGGCCGGACCAGGTTCTCTACCGGTTCGTCGACGCCGACGGCCGCGAGATCGAGCACTACACCTACCAAAGCTTCGCCGAGCGGACCCGTGAGCTGGCCGCCTACTTGTTCGCAGAGGCCGGCCTGCGGCCCGGAGACCGGGCGCTGCTGGTCTACCCGCCCGGCTTGGAGATGGTGGCGGCGTTCATCGCCTGCGCGCGCATCGGGGTGATCGCCGTACCGGTCAGTCCCCCTCTACCAATGGCTTTCGAAGCGGGACTGGCCAAGCTCAGCTTCATCGCGCGCGACTGCCAGGCCAAGGCGGTGCTGTCGACCAAGCAGTTCGAGTACGACTATCGCCAGCTGCTCGGCGCCCGGCCAGGCGGGCTGCCCTGGCCGGACACCGAGCGGCCCCCGGAACTGCCCTGGTTCGCCACGGATGGCACCCAGGACTTCGGCGGCGGTCCGGTAGCCGACACGCCGGGGCCGGTGCTCTTCTTGCAGTACACCTCCGGGTCCACGAGCGATCCCAAGGGCGTGATCGTCAGCCACGCCAACATCATCGCCAACGCCTCTGCCTTCACGGGCAGTGAAGTGGCAGTCAGCTGGCTGCCGCAGCATCACGACATGGGGCTGATCTCGGCTTACTTGTTCGTGTTGGTGGTCGGTGGTTCCACGCATGCGATGTCGCCGCTCGACTTTCTCAAGCGGCCATCTGCCTGGCTCCGGCTGGTCAGCGAGGTGCGCGCCACCCACACGCCGGCGCCGAACTTCGCACTCGAGTACTGCCTGCGCGAGGACAAGCTGCCCGAGTCTGAGCTGGCCGGGATAGACCTGAGCAGCCTGGAGAGCATCGTCATCGGGGCCGAGCCGTTGCGGGCCAAGAGCTTTGCGCGTTTCCGGGAGCGGTTCGCCCCCTACGGTCTGCGGCCTGACGCGCTGACGGGTGCGTACGGCTTGGCCGAAAACACCCTGATCGTGTCCCTTCAGGGCCGCCAGACACTGGCACTGAACAAACGCGGGCTAGAGCAAAACCTGGTCCGGGTGGAAAAGGCACTTCCCGAGAACAAAAACCAGGCTCCAGTCGTGAGCTGCGGCAAACCTCTGGTCGGAAATACGGTCCGCGTCGTCGACCCTGAAACGCGAAAAGGCCTGGGCGAGGGCCGGATCGGCGAGATCTGGGTGGCCGGCGCATCCAAGGGCGGCGGCTACTGGCACCGCCCCGAGAAAACCGCGGAGACGTTCGAAGCCCGCATTGCGGGCGACGACGAACACACCTATCTGCGGACCGGAGATCTCGGCTTCCTGTACGAAGGCGAGCTGTTCGTCTGCGGCCGCACCAAGGACCTGATCATCGTCCGCGGCGTGAACTGCTACCCGTCCGACGTCGAGGCCATCGTGGAGCGGTCGGCCG
>NZ_DASRBZ010000228.1:0-4596 GCF_035653355.1 Mycobacterium sp.
TCTTGGCCGCGCCGATGAGCAGGTCAAGATCCGCGGCTATCGCATCGAGCTCGGCGAGATCCAGGCGGTGTTGGCTGATGTAGCAGGGGTGGCTCACGCGGCGGTGATCGCCCGCGAGGACCGTCCCGGCGACAAACGCCTGGTCGGCTATATCACCGGCAGCGCCGACCCCGCCCAGACACGCGCCCAGCTAGCCGAGCGGTTACCGGCCTACATGGTGCCCGCCGCGGTAGTCAGGCTGGACGCGCTGCCGTTGACCGTCAACGGCAAGCTCGACACCCGCGCCCTGCCGGCACCCGAATACAGCGACGTCGAACGCTATCGCGGCCCGGGTGATGCGGTCGAGGAGATCCTGGCCGGCATTTACGCCGAGGTGCTGGGCCTGGAGCGGGTCGGGGTCGACGACTCGTTCTTCGAGCTCGGCGGGGACAGCATTTTGTCGATGCAGGTCGTGGCCCGGGCGCGGGCCGCTGGGGTGTTGTGTCGGCCGCGCGATGTGTTCGTCGAGCAGACGGTGGCCCGGCTGGCCCGGGTAGCCGGGGTGGCCGACGGGGCCGCAGCTGGCCCCGCCGATGACGGGGTAGGCCGGGTGCCGGCGACCCCCATCATGCGTTGGTTGCAGGGTTTTGACGGCGCGGTGCAGCAGTTCAACCAGACCATGGTGCTGCAGGCCCCGCCCGGGGTGACCGAAGCCGATGTGGTGGTGCTGATGCAGGCGCTGCTGGATCGGCATGCCATGCTGCGGGCCCGCGTCGAAGATGACGGCGCCGGGGGCTGGGTGTTGATTGCGCCCGAAGCTGGGTCGGTTCACGCCCGCGACTGTCTCGAGCCGGTGGACGTGTTGTGTGATGAGGCGCTGGTTGCGGCGCGTTCACGGCTGAACCCGGCCGCCGGGGTGATGCTGCGCGGGGTGTGGGTGCCATCTGCCGGGCAGCTGGTGCTGATGATTCACCATCTGGCTGTTGACGGGGTGTCGTGGCGGATCCTGCTCGAGGACCTCAACGTGGCCTGGACCCAGCATCAGGCCGGCCAGCCGATCCTCTTGCCGGCGCCCGGGACGTCATTTGCCCGGTGGGCCGCCCTGCTGGAGCAGTACGCGCGTCGCCCGGAGGTGATGCGCCAGGCCGGGCTGTGGCGGCAAGTGCTTGCGGCCCCGCCGGCGCTGCCCGCCCTACGCCCTGAGGCGGACACCTATGCAAGTGCGGGGCATTGGTCGGCGCAGCTGGATGTGGAGACTACCCGGATGCTGTTGGGTGAGGTGCCGGCCGCGTTTCATACCGGCATTCACGACATTTTGTTGATCGGGTTCGCTGTGGCGCTCGCACAGTTCTTGGGCAATGCCGCCGACCCGGTCGGCATCGACGTGGAGGGCCACGGTCGCGACGAGGAGCTGGGCGCCGATGTGGATCTGTCCCGCACGGTGGGCTGGTTCACCGCCAAATACCCGGTGGCGTTGCGGGTCGGTGGGCTGGACTGGGCGCAGGTCGCCGCCGGTGCGCCAGGGGTGGGAGCGCTGATCAAAGACGCCAAGGAGCAGCTGCGCGCCCTGCCCGACCCGTTGAGCTATGGGGTGCTGCGCTATGTGAATCCCGAAGTCGACTTGGCTGATGCCGATCCGCCGATCGGGTTCAACTATCTGGGCCGCCTGGGCGGCTCGACGGGTGAAGCTTCCGAGCAGCTGTGGCGGATCAGCGCTGAGGGTCTGTCGGCGATCGGCGCCGCCGCCGCGGCAATCCCAATGGCGTTGGCGCACACCGTAGAACTCAACGCCGGCACTGTCGGCACTGAGGCGGGCCCGACCCTGCATGCCAGCTGGACGTGGGCGCCCTCAGTGCTGGATCAGGCCCAAGTCGCTCGGCTGAGCCGGTTGTGGTTTGACGTGTTACGCGGGATCTGCGCGCATGTGCGCGCTGGCGGTGGCGGGCTCACCCCCTCGGATATCGCTCCGGCCCGGTTGAGCCAGCAGCAGATCGACGAGCTGTGCCGGCACTATCGGGTCGCTGATGTATTGCCGTTGACCCCGCTGCAGCAGGGGCTGCTGTTTCACGCCAGAGCCGCCGAAGCCAGCGGCGACGATGTGTATGCGGTGCAGTTGGCGATCACCATCACCGGCCCGCTGAACCCGCACCGGCTGCGCGAGGCGCTGCACACCGTAATCAGCCGCCACCCCAACCTGGTGGCCCGCTTCTACGAGCGGTTCGACGAGCCGGTGCAGATCATCCCCGCCCACCCGCAAGTGCCTTGGCGCTACCTCGAACTCGACACCGACGACGGTGACGATCTCGATGAGAAGGTCCAAGAACTGTGTGCCGCCGAGCGCGCCGCGGTCTGCGAGCTGGCCGACCAGCCGGCGCTTCGGGCCGCGCTGATCCGTGTCGCACCAGATCGGTACCGGTTTGTGTTGACCAACCACCACATTGTGCTCGATGGCTGGTCGATGCCGATCCTGCTGCACGAAATCTTCGCTAGCTACTACGGGCAGCCACTGCCCGCGCCCGTCCCCTACCGCCGGTTCGGCAGTTGGCTGGCCGAGCGTGACCGCGACGCCGCCCGCGAAGCCTGGCGCCAGGTGCTCGACGGCTTTGACACCCCAACCCTGGTGGGACCACCGGATCGCTTAGGGCTAGGACGGCGCGGTGTTGAGTCGTTCCGGCTGCCTGAGGAAACCACCCGCGCCGTGAGCGAGCTGGCGCGCTCGCACCACACCACGGTCAACACCGTGCTGCAGGCCGCTTTCGCGCAGCTGCTGATGTGGCTGACGGGCCGCCAGGATGTTGCCTTCGGCACCGTCGTCTCAGGCCGGCCCGCCGAGCTGGCCGGCGCCGACTCGATGGTCGGGCTGCTGATCAACACCGTGCCGGTGCGGGCCAGCATCACCCACACAACCAGCACCGGCGACCTGCTTAGCCAGTTGCAAAACACGCACAATGCCACGCTCGAGCATGAACATCTGGCGCTACGCGAGATTCACCGCATCGCCGGTCAAGAGCAGTTGTTCGACACCGTTTTCGTGTACGAGAACTACCCCATCGACACCGGCGAGATATCGAGCGTCGGCGGGTTGACCATCAGCGAACTCACCAACCGCGACTGCTACCACTACCCGCTTACTATCCAAGCCGTACCGGGCAGCGAAGTTCACCTTCGCGTCCAATTCCGCACGGATGTCTTCGACGCGGAAAGCATCGAGGCGCTGATCGACCGGTTCCAACGGATGTTGGTGGTTATGACCGCCGACCCGACGCGACCGTTGTCATCGATAGATCCGCTCGATGAGCCTGAGTACGCCCAGCTGGATGGTTATGGCAACCAGCCGGCGCTGACACAGACCGCTGCCACGACGGAACCGGCACCGGACGATCACGACACCGGCGGTCGTTATCACGGTCCGGCCAACCTAGTCGAGCAAATCTTGGCTGACATCTACGCCCAGGTCTTGGGTGTGGACCGCGTGGGGGTCCATGAGTCGTTCTTTGACCTGGGCGGGGATTCACTATCCGCTATGCGGGCGATCGCCGCGATCAACACCGCTCTTGATATCCGCCTTCCGATGCCGGCCTTATTCGACGCGCCGTCCGTGAGAAGCCTGAGCCAGCAATTGCATAGACATGCCAGCTCGGCCGAAGAAGCACCCGCCGCCAGCCCTGCCAAGGATCTGTAAGACTGCCGCCGGCAGCCAGATCCACCGAAGGCTCGGTCAAGTCGGCCCGGCATTGCGGCTGCGCTCGGCCACAACAACTCCGGCGTGCACGCTGTTACCACATACCTGGGACCAGGCGATAGCGAACTTCCTGGGTGTACTCACGGTATCCGTCCAAGTCCTCCGTGAGCAGCTTCTCTTCGTCGCGGATGCGGAAGGCTAGGCCGACAAGGCCGGGTATGACGAAGACAAGTCCCCAGTAGGAGCCAAGGGCGAGAGGTATACCCACCATCATGATCAGATTGCCGGCGTACATCGGGTGACGCACCAGCCCATACAGACCCGTGGAGACGACCTTCTGCCCCGACTCGACCTGGACGGTCGCGGCCGCGTGGCTGTTTTGGAGCACCACCAGCATCGCTAAACCCAGCCCCACCGCGACCAGGACATCACCAACCAAAGAAATCGCTGTTGGTACCGGCGACCAGCCAAAACGATGGTCGAGTGCGCTCACCACGAACATCGCTGCCAGCGACAACCAAAGACCAGCCATTGCGACCTTTTGCGCCGCTCGGGTCTCCGCTTTTGGCCCACCACGCATCCGCCGCTGGAGCACCGCGGGATTCACACGCAGCAAGTAAGCGCTGAAGATCCGCGTCGAGATGGCCAAGATCACCAGCACCCACGCTTGCCAGTAATTCAACGTGCCGGCGGGCAAAAACAACAGCAAGCCCAACAGCACAAGCAAACCAAGCCCGGATACCAACATTTTAGGAATGGTCGTCACAGTCCTCCTTAACGTCCGGCCGGCACCGACGCTAACGCGCTAACCACTCTGCATCGATTGCAACAGCCACAACGATGCCGCAGGGCTGAAACTACCGCCGTTCACTGATACCAGGTCGCGCGTGCCCTGGGTACCGCTGAGCACAGCAGTGACGATCACATCCTCTTTC
>NZ_DASRBZ010000229.1:0-18457 GCF_035653355.1 Mycobacterium sp.
TGGCATGGGTGCAGACGCGGCTCCGGTCGGCGCGGCAGCGGCTGGAGTCGGCGGTGGCGACGGTGGCGGCGATGCCTGCTGGCGCCCCCCCGCAGCTGGTTTTCGCTGACGATGCGGTGTCCATTCTTGACCGTCCCAGTAACGCTGGGCGTTCGGGTCCTGTGGGTCGTCGTACCAGCCCGGCTGGTTGGGTGTCGTCATGGGTGGATCCTCCTATTCTCCGGACTTCCCCGACCCATCCATTAGAGGTACATCGAGAAAGACGATCGTACTTTTCGCTATTTGCGTTTGCGGTGGTATTCGCTACTTCTCGCCGAGTTGAAACCGGATCAGATACGGGTTCGCTACATGGGCGCCAGCTCCACTGTGCTCCAACGCCCAGCGGCTATGGATCCTCCGTCGCCAACCTCCTGCCGATGGCCAGGCTGTTGCTTCTTACTTCTTCTTCCTTCCCGACTACCGCTCTGCTGACTTGACCAGTCCTGTTCTGTGAGATCAAGTCACTTCCTGGGGAGCTTTGCTGCGGCAGATCGTGAGAAAACTTCCACGGACGCCTTGGAAGATTCTTGGTGGTTCCTCGCCGCCTCTGGCTGGCGACAGGTGAAAGTTGCGATTCGATGCGAAAGTCACTGCAACCCAACAGCTTCTACCAGGGATCAGCACGGCTATGCGGCTCCTGAAACTGTTCAGAGCCCCTTGGAAGCGGGGGCGCGATATCAACGCTGACGGCGGTAGCAGCAGGCGGGTTAGCCATTCCACGAACTTCCGCAGCAACCGCTTTGGCGTCGACGAGTTGCGCACCCGCCGCTCTGCCCGCACTGAGGAGCCAATTGAGGTTCCTCCAAGCCGTCAGTTCCATCCCGGGGGGTCGCCGTAACGGCCCGCCACGCAAGACGCGGGCCGACTAAGACAGCGCAGCACCGGCCATGGCTGCTCCATTGGATTCTTCGGGTGCAACGCCCGCAGGATCGACTCGCGGCGACCGCTGGTCATTGCGCGGACTGCGAGCCCACCCAATTTGTGTACGCCGGCAATGGTGTCCAGATCGGGAGATTGTCGCCCAGAAGAAGGACCTAAAGAACGCATCGGGCAACTCCGGTTGCTCTGTACACAGGTCGGTCGTCGAAGGGCCGGGTGCTCTCACGGCAGACCAATAGCTTTGTTCTTTACCCGCGAGTGATTTAACCAGGGCCGGATGCCCGCTATAGCACGCGAAAAGCCCCTTTTGCACGAGTGCGGCAGTACACTTTGACGGCCGGGTCACGGGGTAGCTGGTCGACCGATGATTCCGGGGAGAGCGGGGTGGCCTGTCGTGGAGCCTAAAGGATCGATTCTGCTGGTTTACTTCGTTGCTGACGAGTCCGGCTCGATGGGCCGCAACATCGACGAACTCAACAACGGCTTAGCCTCGCTGCACGACGCGTTGCAACGAGAGTCGTTCGCCGCCGCCAAGGTTCGGTTGTCGGTAATCGGTTTTTCCGACACAGCGTTTACCTACCTTGAACCCGCCGACTTGCGTGTCCTCCAAGGGATGCCGGTGCTGACAGCCCAGAGCCTGACCTCCTATGCCGCAGCGTTCGACCAACTCGCGTATCGCATCAGCGTGGACATTCCCAGCCTGAAAGCTCAGGGCTACACCGTGCACCGTCCGGCGGTGTTTTTCTTAACCGATGGTCTGCCGAACGAAAACGAAGATTGGCGCTCAGTTCGAGCAAATTTGCTGGCCCAACCTGCTGCGCCCAACATCCTTGCCTTCGGCATCGGGGATGCCGACGCGGCGGTCATCGGCGAGGTTGCGACCAAACCCCACTTCGCTTTCGTTGCCGCGCGGGGGGTGGACGCGGGTGCGGCCATCTCCGAGTTCCTTACCTCGCTGACGCAATCGGTGATCAGCTCCGGGCAGGCCTTGGCGTCCGGGTCGGCTGAATTGCAATTTGAAAAACCAGAAGGGTTTACTTTGGCCGTCGACGTCGTGTAGTCCGAGCGGTCATGGTGGCGTGGCGCAGCCGAAAACACGGGGAACCCCGCGAGGTAGCCGCTGCGCCGCTGCAACCGCCGACAGTACGGCGAGCCGCTCCCGCCCCCGAACCAATAGCACCTAGTACAAGCGCATCGGCCCCCGATGTCTCAAGCGTTGCCGAGGTCGTTGGGACCACCGTCGTCCCGCAGATCACAATCGGAGCTCCCTCGCCGACGGTGGAACCATCGGCGATGGCTGCGGGCTATTGCTCACTGCCTTTTCGTCCCGATGTGGTGATCGATGGGTGGTCCACCGATCTCATAATTGTGCGCGGAGTGTCGCAGCGCGGACACCTTCACCGCTACAACGGCGCACCACGGCAAGATGAATTCGCATTGCATCATCTGGCCGACGGACGCGTGATTGCGCTTGTCGCCGACGGGGTTTCGGGGGCACCACAATCACATATCGGTGCGAGCACCGCCATCAAGCAAGCCGCCGAATGGCTGCACTCCCAGCTCGGCGATGACGTCGCCAACACCGACTGGTTGGCCCTTCTCAAAAGCGCCGCATGGGCGCTCAGCGAGCGAGCCCAAATCCTTCTAGGACTTGACGCGCCCGATCCGGTGCGCGCCGAGCAGGAACTCGCGACAACTTTGGTGTGCGCGGTCATCGAGCCCACCGGCACGGGCACCCTGCGCGCCTACCTGGTGGGTGCCGGTGACTCGCCTGCCTGGTTGCTCTCCGCTGGACGATTCGTCGAGGTCCTCGCCGGCAAGACAGTGTCAGCGTCTGGGATTGCGTCATCGGCAGTGGTTGGATTACCGCGCGTGCCAACCGAAGTGACACCCCAAGTGATCGACATTGCAAGCGACGACGTGCTGTTGATCGGCACCGACGGAATCGGTGATCCCCTGGGCAAGGGACAAGGCGGGGTGGGCGACCTGTTTCGTGAAGTGTTGACCAAGCCGTCGGTGCCCTCGCTGATCGAATTCGCCCACGCGGTGGACTTCAGCCGCGAGACGTTCGACGACGACAGGACTCTCGTCGCAGTATGGCCAAGAAAACAGGCCAAGGAGACCTTGGCGCGCCAAGGATCCTCCAAGGCATTTCCGCCAACGTTGCCGTGACTTCAACCAATCGGTGCGAGTGACTAACCCGCAACCCGATCCTGGACGTCTCCCATAAGGAGAAGAAGATGACAACTCAGCCACCGGGCGCAGACTGGTACCCGGATCCCAGCGGCAAGCCCGGCCTCATGTATTGGGATGGCCGGCAGTGGCATAAAGACATCCCCGAGACGACGCCGGCTGACCAGTCGCCCGCCCAGGAAGTGTCAACGGCTCCGCACCCCCAGCGGCATGCGGCCCTGATCACCGCGCTGTGCGCGGCCGTCGCGCTCCTGGTTGGCGTCGTCGCTATCGCCGGATACCTGCTGCTCAAGCAGTCGCACCGGTCGCAAACCTCACCCGCCCAACCCGCACCGGCTTCCTCAGTTCCAACGGCACAACCCGCGCCCCCTTCGGCGTCCATCGCGCAACCCAGGCCGCCTTCATCACAGGCAGCTCCTTCGGCCGCCGCCCCCAGCGCCGACCTCTCGGGGCTGGCCCCGTTCGCGCGGGAGTGGCGTGGGATGCGGGAAAGTGTCGTGATCGAGAGCACCGGCCACGGTCATTACCACTACATGATGGCCTGCGCGAGCTGTTCAATGGCTGACATGCCTTACAACACATTGGATTTCACGCTGACGAAGGTCTCCAATGGCACGGCCAGTGGGACTGTCACCGCCAGCTCAGACCCACAGTTCCCGGTAGGCGAACCGGTCGCAGCCACGCTGGGCGAGCAGGACACCATTCAGTGGGCCGTGGGAGGCAAGAACATCGGACTCTTCTGCGGCTCCAATGCCGCGCTGTGCGGCAGCTGAAAGGCAGCACGTGATGGGGATGCCGCGCTGCGGCCCGCCTTGTTGGCGAATTGACCATGAGCACGCGGCCAGTTCGCTAGCATCGGCCAGCGGGGGTGCGGTGATGGGAGGCCGCAGTGGATGAGGTGGTGTTCGGGCGATACCGGCTGATCGCGTTGATCGGCGAGGGCGGCATGGGCAAGGTGTATAAGGCTCATGACAGCGTGATCGGCCGTGATGTGGCGATCAAAGTGCTGCCCACCGAGCTAAGCGCCGAGCCCGGTTATCGGGAACGGTTTCGCCGCGAGGCCTATACCGCAGCCCGGCTGACTGAGCCGCACATCATCCCGATCTATGACACCGGGGAAGTCGACGGTCAGCTCTATTTGGTGATGCCGGTTATCGACGGAGTCGACCTGCAAGGTTTGCTGGCGCATGACGGGCCGATGAGCCCGCAACGGAGCGTGCATGTGATCGCGCAACTGGCTGCTGCGTTGCACGCCGCGCACACGGTGGGGTTGGTGCACCGGGACATTAAACCGTCGAACGCGCTGGTGACCGCTGACGATTTTGTCTATCTGATCGACTTCGGTATCGCTCACGACGCCGCGGCCACCAAACTGACGAGCACTGGGATGGTGGTCGGCACCTGGGCCTACATGGCTCCGGAGCGCTTCACCACCGGCACTGCCGATGCTCGCTCCGACGTCTACGCGCTGGCGTGTGTGCTCTATGAATGCTTGACCGGCGTACAGCCCTTCCCCGGCGACAGCATGGAACAACAGGTCGGCGGGCATCTGACATTAGACCCGCCCAAACCCAGTCGTCTTAACCCAGCCATCCTGGCCGGTTTTGACGACGTGATCGCAACGGGCATGGCCAAAATCCCCGACCAGCGCTACCAGACCGCCCGAGAACTGGCCTCCGCCGCCCAGCAAGCCCTGACTACCGCCACGTCACAACCGCCCAGCGCTCCCACCTTGCTTGCCGAGTCCATCCGCCCCGCAACTGAAGCCGACACAGCTCAGCCAGAGCCGGCTGACTCCCCGCCTTCACAACACGGTGGGAAATCTGGAAAGCCCCGCCAGGTGATTAAGCGTGAGAAGTTGGGTGCGTTGACCAAGATCGGTCAGGGTGGTCAGGGGGTGGTTTATCAGGCGCCCAATGTGAAGACCAAGTTCGCGTCGTCGATGGTCTATAAGGAATACAAACCTCAGACTCGCGCCGGGATTGATTTCACCGCGCTGGCCGCCATGCCCGCCCTGGTGGAGGAGTCGCTGTCGTATGCCCAGGCTGAGCGGCTGATCTCGTGTGCCGCGTGGCCGTGTGCCCTGGTCGAAGATGCCGGGGCGCCAACGGGATTCGTGATGCCTGCCATCCCCGAGGCGTTCTTTCTCGAGCTGACCACGGTCAAAGGGGTGTCGAGGACTACCGCGGAGTTTCAGCACTTGCTCAATCATTCCTCGGTTTTGGCGGCCCGCGGCATCGAACTCGATGACGTACAACGCTATACGTTGTTGCGCGAGGCCGCTTCAGCGCTGGCGTTCATCCACAAACACGGTGTGTGCGTGGGGGATATCTCTCCGAAGAACTTGCTGTTCTCGCTGACCCCGCATGAAGCGATCTATTTCATCGACTGCGACGCGATGCGCATCAACGGTGTGTCGGCGCTGCCCCAGATGGAAACGCCGGGATGGGACGCACCCTCTGGTGAGGAGCTGGCCACCATCTACACCGATGCCTACAAGCTGGGGCTTTTGGCTTTGCGGCTGCTGGCCGGTGACCACGACACCAAAAATCCTCACCACATCCCTGCCGCCACACCAAATCTGCTGCGCCAAGCCATCACCGACACATTGACCGGTCAGGCGCACAGCCGCCCGCTGCCCGAAGCGTGGACCTATGTGTTGGGCCACGCCATCGAACACGCCCAGCACCATCAAAAGACCGCAGCCGCGGTTACAGCATCACCCAGCAACATCGCGCTGGCGCCACCGCCAACGCCGGTCGTGCACTCCCGACCACCAGCATCCACCCCGCCCTCCAGACCGCCAACCCCACCACCGCCACAGCCACCGCCGCCCCCTCCGCCGGCATGGCCGCAACCAGCACCAAGCTCATCGAGGACACCCCTTTTGATCGGCGTCGGCTTGGCGGGTTTGGTTGTGGCCGCGGTAGTTGTGTTGGTGGTTGTGCTTGCTAATCAGAACAACTTCTCACCATCAAGCGCACCGGCAACCAGTTCTGAAGCTTCGGCTTACCCGTCCGATTCATACGCCACCTCGACGACGAGTTCTGCGAACACTCCGACTGCGTCGGTGCCTCCCCCTGATTTGGTGCAGACGCCGGACTCTTACGGTGTGAGCTGTTCCAACGGGTATCACCGGTCGGACCGTTCAGGGTGGGCGACCAACTCCGGACGCGGTACCGATGGAACTTCTTGTCTATTCGCGAACAATGTCCTGCAGGCCTATTGGAACACCTATCCCTCGCCGAGCCGTGACTCGCGTGAGGTTATCGCTGGAGGTACGGTGCCGTGCCCTGATGTCAATGCGCACGCAAGTACCCCCATCCCATGCTCCGGCAACGACTTCATCATGACCTGCGTTGCGAATGGCAACGACCCCTGGATAACGTGCACCGGAGGCAATGACGCCAAGGTGTACCTCTACTAGCAGGAAATTCACAACGATTGCAATGGTATACGGCTGGAACCGACGGCTCCCATCGTTGATTGCTACCACCGTGGCGCGCCCAATTCGCCCTCAACGCTTGAGTACCGCAGACCGCGATCTGTTTTCGCGGCTGGAAGGCGTGAGGCACGTGGGTGTGGCGCTGCTGATATTGAACCTCGTGTCGACGGCAATGGTTAACGCACCGAAGGCCTCGGCTGTCAACATCGCCGGCATGGCGGTCTTTCTGGACCCGGGCCACAACAGCCGCTACGACTCCTCGATAGCCCGCCAAATTCCAAACGGCCGGGGCGGTACGAAGCAATGCAACACGACGGGCGCCGCGACCAATGACGGCTACCCCGAACATGCGCTTAACTGGGACGTCGCTCTGCGTATCCGCGATGCACTCAACCAGATTGGTGCACGGACACAGTTGTCCAGGGATGACGACAATTCAGTTGGGCCCTGCGTTGATCAACGCGCCGCGCTTGCCAACGCGATGCATCCGGATGCGATCGTCAGCATCCACGCCGACGGTGGACCGGCTACCGGTCGGGGATTTCACGTGAACTACTCCAATCCGCCGCTGAACGAGGCGCAGACCGGGCCAGCGGTGCAACTCGCGCACGCGATGCGCGATTCACTGCGAGCATCGGGTCTTCAACCTTCTACCTATATCGGATCTGACGGTCTGTACGGCCGCGCCGATCTCGCAGGCTTGAATCTGTCGCAGTATCCGGCGGTTCTGGTCGAGCTCGGCAACATGAAAAACGGCGAAGATGCCGCGCAGATGCAAAGCGCCGATGGGCGGGCCAAATATGCCGCAGCAGTCACCGACGGGATAGTCGCGTATCTCACCGGAAAGGCGTCTGGTACCTGAAACGAGTACGACCATCACCGCTGCGGGTAATGCAACACGACACTGGGAATCGTTGACAGCAAACGGTTTGGGAAGGATCGTCGAACAGCATGTCGCAGCAGTCTTCGAGCGTCCTCTGCCGACCGAGGACCGACGGCCATGCGCGGTAGTTACGGCAATAGCGTCAGACGAGGCTGTGCTACCACCCTCTTAGCCGCGGTCTGCATCGTCCTGACAAGTTGTGTATTTGCCAGGCACCATCATCCAGCTCCTGCGTCCACGTCGCCGGCCCCGAACCCAGCGGTGCATCACACCGCTGCGCCCACAACACCACCCGCGCCCGGATCGGCTCTGAGTGGCGCAGCCACGTCGCTGGGCGCAGAGTTCACTCAGCTGGAGAACCAGCTGCACGCCAAGATGGGTATCGCCATCAGTGCCGTCGGCGCCAACCCAAAGCAGCTCGTCTTCGGCGACTGGACAAGCGGACCCGCGTGGTCGACGATGAAAGTCCCGGTGGCCATTACCGCGTTGGGTGAAGAAAACCCACCAACCGTCACCGACGCGATGCGGGCCGCCATCACCGCGTCGGACAACGCGGCCGCCGAGTCGATCTGGGACGACCTGGGCGGCAATTCCGTCACGGCAGCGCACAAAGTCGAAGTCGTCTTGAACAAATACGGTGATCCGACGACCGTGGAGTGGCAGAAGAAGCGACCCCCGTTCACCGCGTTCGGCCAGACGATCTGGTCGCTGACCAATCAGGTCCGGTTCACCGCGGCAGCGGTGTGCGACAACGCCAGCGCACCGATCTTCGCGCTGATGGGTCAAATAGAGGCCGATCAGCGTTGGGGGCTTGGGGTAATCCCGGATACCCGGTTCAAAGGTGGGTGGGGCCCCTCACCCGCGGGTAGGTATCTGGTGCGGCAGCTGGGGGTGCTGAAGACGCCGACCGGCCTGACCGCCGTTGCGGTGGCTACAGAGCCGGCAACGGGATCGTTCGACGACGGCATGCAAGAACTCACCGAAGTAAGCAAGTGGTTGACTTCCCATATGGCGGAATTGCCCACCGGACAATGCGATCACTAGAAACCACCACCGCGGTAACGCCCTGTCGAACAGGCGATTTCAGCTCTAGCTAGCGGAACCTGTCCACGCGTACGAATCAGAACGGATGGACGGTGGTATCGCTGCCGATGAGCATGCCGTGTCCAGTGCCGGCGTTCGTGAAGCGAATGCCGTCGCCGCGCGCCACGACCGTCCAGCCCTGGATGTGATACGTCTGGCCGGGGACGAGGGTGTCGAGAGGAGCATGGTTGTCGCCGATGCCGATGTTCGCACTTCGGTAGCTGAACTTCCCTGACGCAGTGACGAAGGCCTGATCGTCGCCCGCCGGGGCGCCGACGAAACTCCCCTGGCAGATCACATTGGGGCCGATCCCCGGATCTGCATCATCAGAGCCGATCTCACAGAGCATCGTTGGGGTGCGAGTGTTCACCTTCGTGTCGTGTCCTGGCGTGGGATCTGCACTTGCCAGTGGTGCAAGAGTCAGCGCGGCGATGCCCAGCCCTGCTAGTGCAATTCTCCTCATCTCGGTCCTTCCTCAGAGCAGTCTGACACCTTCCTGGGGCCGCCGGACAGGTTCGGGCTTTTTCCATTGCGATGGCGAGCGTGGTCTTCCACATGCTGATTCCTGTTGTATGAGTCATGTCAGAACGAGTTAAAGTTCTGGGGGGCGACGGCCATTCCGTGACCGGTCGTGTCGTTGATGAATCGCGCCCAACCGCCACTAACCACGATCGTCCAGCCGTTGGCGTGATAAGACTCGCCGTTGGCGAGCTGCTGTGTATCGGGAGACGATCCGATGTCACCAGGATTGTGATTGACCATGCCCGCGGTGTTGATGGCAACCTCGGGCGCGGGATCGGTACACGTATAAGCGTTGGTTATGACCTGTCCCGGCACACACGTCTGGCACGTGACCTGTTGCACCGTAACTTGACAGCTCGTCCCCCACGAAGTCTTGAAGTACAACGACGCCGGAATTGGCCCCAAAGACGTTGTGAGCGACGGGCTTCGCTCTGAAGCCAGCGCCGGTTGCGCAGTTCGTGGCTGCGATCGGCTCGACTGCTGCACCAGAAGGTAGCCGGCGAGGACCACCACACCAGCCAGGACCGCGAGGGCCACGCAAAGCGCGGCGGTCACCGCCCTACGGTGCCGGGGTTGCGGGCTCGTCGAGATCGGCTGAACGAGCGGGTGATCAGCCGGTCGCGGTATCTCAGGAATACCTTTGTGCCATTGCTGGCCATCCCAATTCATCTGGCCTTGCTTGCCGCTGGAATCCGGGTACCAGTCGCCGTCCCTTGATTGAGTCATCGTCTTCTTCCCCTGAAGGAAAATGCCGCAGATCTGTCACTGGTACCGATTGGTGAAGTCATGCCAACGTTGACGGAAACGCCTTGGAGGATCCTTGGGCCCGACATCATGGATCAACCCGAGCCGGGCTATCACTACCTTGCGGGGCAATGCTTTGCCCGTTGACGGTGGCAGTGATGTGCGCGGGCCTGTTGGGATCGGCATGCGCGTGTCAGGGCAACGCCAGCCGCGACTACCGCAGCGGCGGTCATTGATCTGTTTGCGGGTGTTACTTTCTCATCGCTGCTGATTGCCCGGGGCGCCCTGGAGGTACGGATACTGCGCGGGGTCGTACGCTCCAGGTTGACCACACTCCCACGGGATCAGCATTGCCTGATACGGGGTAGGTGGAGGCTGGCCGGGCGGCGGGTAAAGCGGAGCCAGGCAGGCTGCGCACGCCTGCCTGACTTCCTCGGCATTCTGGGGGGTCGCATTCTGGCTGCATGGCCCGGCGGGTTGCCTGGGAGCCAGACCGGGCGTTGCCTGCGCGGGTGGAGCAATGGCGAGGGCCAAAGTCCCAGCCACTACGGCGATCCTCGTTCCCACCGCCATCCTGGGCCGTTGGGGAGGGCGGCCGCAGCGGCGAAGCCTTTTCTTCATCATTTCTCCGTCTCGGGGATTCTGCGCGATAAGCGTGTTTGTGTAACGTTGCTCGGTACGAGGGAGCATATGCCTTTATGAGCATGACCACCTTGGATCCGGCAAGCAATACAGTCATCCTGCAAAGGGTCGGATCTTTGGTTGGCGCGTCAGCTTCCGGTCAACTCGTTGCGTTCATCGACCAAGTCCGATAGAGCGGCCTGGCGTCTCGGGTCCAGGGTGCTGTGCATTGTCGCTTCCGGTTGAACTCTGAGCAGTTTCTTCCGGTCGAAAATTGAGCAGGGGTTTCCGCTCATGCGTTAGAAAGCCCCGCAACGGCCAATCCGTTGAGAATCCTCCAAGGCGTCCGCCGCACCCTAATCAGACCAACGGCAGACCGACGTCTGCCCGCCCCGATTGCCTCTGGCAACGAGATTAGGAACGAGACGATGAGGAAAGCAATGATCGCAGCGGTGGCCGCCGTTGCCATTGCATGCGCAATTGCGCTATCGATGCTCGCCGTGCCGCAAGCGAACGCCGCAACCAACGCCGATTGGACTTGGCCTGGAATGCAGTACGACATCTACAAGAACGGTTCGTGGTACAACTGCAGCGTGGGGTTCCCTGCCTGGAATAGCGCAGGCACACGGTATTTCATCTCCGCTGGGCACTGTTTCCGCAGTGAGTCAGGTACCCATTACCAGCAACCTGGCGGGGCTGAGGTCGAGATCTACAGTCCGTCAAACCATTACACCGCCGTAGGCTTTGAACGCACGTATACGGTCCCCAGTGGAGGCATGTATGACGACGTGTCGTTGGTCGAGATGTTTCCCGGCCAAAAGCTGTATGGCAATGGCTGGCAACATATTCCAGACAATCCCGTAGCTGGAGCTGTAGGTGATGAGGCCTGCCTGGTGGGTGATCGGCACGACACATCAAACTGCGGAGCGGTGACAGCTACGGGGGTACGGCAGACCGTGACCGGCTATCCGTGGATGGAAGATGTCACCACCGCGTCGTACTGTGCGCACCCGGGTGACAGCGGCGGGGCGGTCTACAACAGCCGCGGAGCTCTTGGTATCGAGGTCACTGGAGTGACCGCGGACAACGACCCGGGTACGCAAGGGCCCTGCAGGAGCTCATTCATCCCCATCGCGCGGGTATTAGAAGTTCTACGCGTAGAAAACCCCTCGCTGACTATCTAGTCTTGCGCTTCTGTAGTTGTTTCCCTAACGAGTATGATCAGCCCGGTCGAGTTCGAAACCAACGAACTCGGACGGCGTCCATGTCACCGAGTGTTGGGCGCGGCGACGGCTAGCGGCGAGGCGATGATGGCGGCCTTTGTCAATGTGCCGGGCGGGCAGCCCGGCGAGCCGCTGAGCTACCTCGTCGTCGACGAGGCCGGCTCAAAACGCAACGTGCCGATTTTCGATCAACTGTTTGTCGGTAGGGAATGCGCGGGAATCAGCGAACAACGCAGGTTACTGATCGATGATCCCGAGATCTCCCGCACCCACCTCGAGATCCGGCTCGATGCCGAAACCGACCAGGCTTTCCTGATCGACACCAGCAGTAACGGCACGCTGCTCAACGGAGTGCGGTTAGAACGCGCGGTTCTGCTGCCGATCCGCCCCGGTGACGAAATTCGGATCGGCGATGTGGCACTTACCTTCTGCTCGCAGCGGTTCACCGCCGTCCCCGCGAAAGTTGCGCAGCGCACGCGGGCCCGGTTCAGCCAGGCGGCCATGGTGATGGTGGTCGGAGACATCGTCAATTACTCGACGATCTCTCAGGTGACAGACGAGGGGGTCATAGCGCACAGCTTGCATAGGCTGTGGGATCAGCTCGGCGGTGTTCTGCAGGCCCACCACGGCACGCTTGCCCACTACGCCGGCGATGCGCTGTTCGCGGTCTGGGAGCTAGGTAGGTTCCCGAATGCGGCCGAGCTGGCGATCGACTTCGCGCTGGCCGCCAATCAATGTGTCGAGCAGCTCGGACCCGAGCTACCGTTGCGCGGCCCGGACGGCTCGCCGATCCACATGGGCTGGGGGGTGGTGCGCGGTATGGCCGCATTAGCCGCGATGACCAGATCAGCCGATGCGGTGATCGGCGATGCGACCAACCTGGCATTCCGGTTATCGGGGATTGCCGGTCGCGAAGGACGGGCAGCGGTGATGGCGACCAGCGGCGTGCACCGTGCAGCTGCTGAGCAGTTCAGTTGGGGTACAGGCGAATCCGTCGAAATCAAGGGCCGAAGCGGGACGGAGACCGTGTATCCGGTCATCGCGCGCAGAACGTCCGAGACGCCTTATCCAGCGGAACCGACGGCGCCGCAAGACATCGCTCGGCCCTAGCGCTGCGCCACCTCCATAATTCGCGGCAAGGCTTCGCGGGTTGCGATCCGGCCGGCCTCGCGGGCGACGTCGATTTGGTGACTCGAGGAATCCGACGCCGCCGGTGTCGGGATGGATAGCAACGTCGACTCGCGCGAGCATCTCGGACGACGCCATCGCGCTACCGATAGTCATCGTCCGCATGAGCGTGTCGACGATGCTCGGGACCCGCGGGGCGCATGGCTTTTCCGTCGCTGCGGCCGCGCGTGCATCGTTACCGCTGCCGATGCTGACCGCAATCAATGGGCCCTCCTCGCCCGCCAGCGTGCCCACGGGCAGGTTGTCCAGCACGCCACCGTCGACGTGCAAAGTGCCGTCGTAGATGATCGGCGCGTACAGACCCGGCACCCGCAAGGAACAGCCGATGACCTCGGCGAGCGGTCCTCGGCGATGCACGACAGTCCGTCGGGCCAGCAGATCGACGCTGACACAGCGGAATTCCTTGGGCAGCTCCTCCACCAGCCGCCCGTCACGAGCGCCGTATAGGGCGGCCAGCGTACGGCGCCCGCTGATAAGCCCCTTGCTCGGCAGGGTGTAGTCGCTGGTCGGGTTGCTGCGGATGAAGTACCCGTAGATGTTCGCGTCGACCGCAGCCGCATCCTTACCGGTGGCTGCGAATCCCGCGATGATCGCTCCCATACTGGTGCCGGCGAATCGGTCGACCACCACACTGGCAGCCTCCAGCTCCTCTAGGACGCCAAGATGGGCGAACACCCGCGCGGCACCACCGCTGAGAACCAGCCCGATCGAGCGGCCCGCGATGCGCGCGGCGAGCGGACGCAAATCAGCGGTCCCGTGTGCGGACGGACAATATGCAGCGACCGCGGTGTTATCAATTCCTCCCACGCGCGCCGGTCGTCCCGGCTTGCAGGCGGTTCTGTCAGCACGAGGTCGGCATTGACTGCTCGCGCAGGCAGCGCTTCGGATGGGGGCGCCGGATCACCTGCCACAACACGACACGGTCGGCCGACCGCAAGCAGAACTCCCGCCAGTCGGCATCATCGGTGCCCGCGTGCAGCACAACTTTGTCCGCAGCCCGCTCGGCTCGTTCCAACCCGTCGCGGTCGACGCGGCCGGGTTCACTACCCGTAGCCGTGCCGACAACGCCGTGATTAGTCCGGTGGCCACCATCGATGCGAGCGCGTTGGCGTCGACGCCGACGACGGCGACAACCACCGCAGGTGATGGCGGGCGCCGTACTGTGGGCGGCTGATTCTGGTGCAACCGCCTGGCCAGCACCCGAACCAGTGCCGCGAAAACGCCGGCGTCGGCAATCTTCTCGAATTCACCCTTGGTGAGCCGAATGAGCGTCGAATCGCGCACGGCAAGAACTGACGCGGAGCGGGGCGCATCGATCAGTATTCCGAGCTCGCCGAGGACTTCGCCGCGGCCCAATTCCCTGAGTACCATGTCATTTTGGAGTACCTGAAGGCGGCCGCTTCGCAGTACGTAGAGAGAATCGGACGGGTCGCGCGCGTGGAAGAGGTACGAGCCCGCCTCCAGCTCAACCTGTTCTGCGTGGTCTCGCAGCTCCGTTAGTGCGGCCGGGTCAAGCCCCCGAAACAGCGGCAGAGCTCCGAGCGGATCGGCCTCGCCGTCCACGGCCGGCGGAAGTTCGGCCGGTAGAGACACAATGCCGCGCGTGGACCCCGACGCCGGCGGGTCGACCCTCAGTGGGGACTCGAACTCGTCTGCCGCTGCGTTGAGGTGGCGGGCGCGACCTAGCAGCACGCTGCTGATCGCAACCGCTGCAAAACAGACTGCGGCCAGTACCCAACCCCGCCGCAGCGCCTCTTCGGCGGCGCCGCGAGCCGGCGTCCCGATCACCACCACCAGCAACACGCTACCGATCACCGCGCCGAGCTGGCGGGTGCTGCTGACGACCGCAGACGCGGTGGCGTAACTGCCCCCAGCTCAGCCAGAGCGGCGCTGCCCAACATTGGCAGCGTCGCACCCACTCCTACGCCCTGCAGCAGTTGGCCGGGTAGCCACTCTGTGAGGAAATGTGGTTTGGGCCCGCCGCTCGGTTGCGGTTGAGCGTCGGCGTCGCTCGGCTGTCACCGCCGATACGTCATCGGCTTCGGGAGCCGCCAGCTTCCAGCGAATGGTGTTCTCGCCGGGTACTTTGCGCCGCGACAGCATAAGGTGCAGCGATGAGCTCTCATTGTGCTCGTTGTTTGCAACGCATCACCGGCATCGTCGCGATCATCGCGATAGGTACTGCCTGCGGCGGCAAAGGCACCGTCAGTCCCAGCAGTCGCACGACACCCACGACCAGTGCGGCACAACCGACTTCGGGGCAATCCTCGCAACCAGCACCGCCCGCCGGGCCGACAATGGTGCTGCCTTTCAGCGGCCTCGATCGCCCCGCCGGTGTGGCGGTGGACCCCAACGGCGCCGTCTACGTCACCGACAGCGGCAAAAATCGGGTGGTGAAACTATCGGCAAAATCGAACGCGCAGAGCGTGCTGCCGCTCACCCGCCTGAACAACCCTGCTGGTGTGGCTGTCGACAACGGCGGCAACCTCTACGTCACCGACGCCGACAACAACCGCGTGCTATGGGCACACGCTCCGCGGTCCGCCCCGTCTCCGCCATGGCAAGCCACCTCCAGCACCGAGTGGATAGGACCCTTCAGCGGCCTGCGGACACCTCAGGGTGTCGTTATGAAGGCGACCAAAGAGTTCTATGTCGTCGACAGCGGCAACAACAGGGTGCTGCATTGGAAGACCGGTATGAACGCCCCGGAGGTGCTCGCCTTCGCCGGCCTCAACCAACCGGACGGAATCGCGGTGGACGGCAACGACAACGTTTGGATCACCGACACCGGCAACAACCGAGTGCTGCAACTACCGTCACACTCCAACGCCACCCAGACGGTGCTGTCGATCACCGGTCTCAACAACCCACACGGCGTGACAGCGGACCCCGACGGCGTCTACGTCACCGACAGCGGAAACAACCGGGTGCTGAAACTGAAGACGGATCCCGCCACCAAGGTCACCACCCTGTCCACGCTGCCTTTCACCGGTCTCAACAACCCGCGCGGCGTGGCAGCGGACGCCCAAGGCAACGTCTACGTCGTCGACGCCGGCAACAACCGAATCCTGAAGCTGGCAAAGGCTTTCGCGGCGCAGTAAGTCAGCCCTGTTAGGCCAGCGTGACCAGACCTAGTTCATTGGCCCCCGCGAGCAGCGGGTGGTTGGGCAACACCCGCACGGTGTAGCCGACGGCCCCCGCTACCGGCAGCGGGGTCGTCGTCGAGAAAACCTGGCGACCCGCACCTGCACTGCCGGTGTGTGACATCTCGATCGTGACGGGGTCTCGCAGGCTGTCGTCGGCGTCGACCCTCCCCAGCAGCGATTGCACCGTCACCTCGTCGGGACGAAGCCCGGCCAGCTGCACGGTCGCGGTCAACGTCAGCTTCGAGCCCAAGACCGGGGTATCGGGCAAGCCGGTGCTGTCGACGTCGGTGATGCGGATACTCGGCCACGCCTGGAACGCCCGCCGGCGGTAGGCGGCCAGATCACGGGCCGCGTCGAAAGGAGCACCGCCGTCGGCGCCGACGGTGCGGCGCAGTGACTGCGCGGCTGGGGTGTAGTAACGCTCGACATAATCCCGCACCATGCGTGAGGCAAGGACCTTCGGCCCGAGCGATTGCAGCGTGTGCCGAACCATCTCGATCCACCGCGGTGGCACGCCGCGTTCGTCACGCTCGTAGAACTTGGGCGCTACAGATTGCTGCAGCAGGTCGTACAGTGCGCTGGCCTCTAGGTCGTCGCGACGGCTGGTATCAGCTACCCCGTCGGAAGATGGGATGTCCCAACCGTTTTCACCGTCGTACCACTCGTCCCACCAGCCGTCGCGGATGGATACATTCAATCCGCCGTTGAGCGCGCTCTTCATTCCCGAGGTGCCGCATGCCTCAAGGGGTCGCAGCGGATTGTTCAGCCAGACATCGCAGCCCCAGTACAACCGCCTAGCCATCGACATGTCGTAGTCGGGCAGGAACGCAATGCGGTGGCGCACCTCGGGTCGGTCGGCGAACCGCACCACTTGCTGGATCAGTGCCTTGCCGCCGTCGTCGGCCGGGTGGGACTTGCCGGCGACGATCAGCTGGATCGGCCTTTCCTCGTCGAGCAGCAGCCGTTCCAAGCGATCGGGATCGCGCAGCATCAACGTCAGCCGCTTGTACGTCGGCACTCGCCGGGCGAACCCGATGGTGAGGACGTCGGGATCGAATGCCGTCGAGATCCACCCGAGTTGTGCTTCCGACGCACCGCGTTCGAGACATGAACGGCGCAGCCGCAGTCGGACGTCCTCGACAAGCAGTGCCCGCAGTTGCGAGCGGATCGACCACAGCTGCGCGGGATCTACGTGTTGCAGTCGGCGCCACGTCGCGGGCTCGCTCAACGAGTCGGAGCCGGCCAACTCACGGCCCAGCTCCACCCACTGTGGTGCTGCCCAGGTAGGCGCGTGCACCCCGTTGGTGATCGACCCGATCGGCACTTCATCAGGGTCGAACCCGCGCCACAGTCCGTTGAACATGGCGCGACTGACCCGGCCGTGCAACTGCGAGACACCGTTGGCGCGTTGGGCCAGGCGCAGGCCCATGTGGGCCATGTTGAACGTGGCCGGGTCGTCCTCGGCGCCCAACTCGATGACCCGCTCGATGGGCACACCGGGCAGCAGCGCGTGCCCGTCGGGCTTATCGGGGTTGTCGCCGAAGAAGCGGCGCACCATATTCACCGGAAACCGGTCGATGCCGGCGGGCACCGGGGTATGAGTGGTGAACACCGTGCTGGAGCGCACGACGGTGAGCGCGGTATCGAAATCCAACCCCGAATCGGTCATCAGTTCGCGGATACGTTCCACACCGAGGAAACCGGCGTGGCCTTCGTTCATGTGATAGACCTCGGGCGCGGGCAGCCCTTCGATGGCGGTAAAGGCGCGAATCGCTCGCACCCCGCCGATGCCGGCGAGGATTTCTTGTTTGATGCGGTGTTCCTGGTCACCGCCGTAGAGGCGGTCGGTGACGCCGCGCAGCGGATGCTCGTTCTCGGGGACGTCTGAGTCCAGCAGCAACAACGGAACCCGGCCGACCTGCGCAACCCAAATCCGAGCGTGCAGCTGCGCCGCATCGGGCAGCGCAATCTCGACCAGCACGGCATGGCCGCCGTCGTCGGTGAGCAGCCGCAAGGGCAGTCCCTGCGGGTCTAGCGAGGGGTACGTCTCGTGCTGCCAGCCGTCCGCAGTCAGCGACTGCCGGAAATAGCCCGACCGGTAGTACAGGCCCACGGCGATCAGCGGCACACCGAGATCGGACGCCGACTTGAGATGGTCGCCGGCGAGGATGCCAAGGCCACCGGAGTAGTTAGGCAACACCTCGGCGACCCCGAACTCCATCGAGAAGTACGCGATCCCGGTGGGCATAGCGACGCCGTCGCTCTCTTGCTGCTGATACCACAGCGGGCGAGTCAGATAGTCGTTCAAATCCGCTGCGAGCTCGTCGAGCCGCGCGACGAAGCCATCGTCGTCAGCCAACTCGTCGAGCCGGGCCGGACTGACCGCCCCCAGCAACGCCACCGGGTCGCGTCCGCACTGCACCCACAATGTGGGATCGATGGTCGCGAACAAGTCCTGCGTCGGCTTTTCCCACGACCAGCGCAAGTTGGT
>NZ_DASRBZ010000230.1:0-6786 GCF_035653355.1 Mycobacterium sp.
GACCAGAACAACGGCCACGACCAGTGCCGCCGCGCCTTGCAGAGCGACAATCAGGCCCGCGCCCCGCACACTGGCCGGGGCGGGGCGCGCCTCCCGGTCGCGGGGCACCGTCACAGCGCCAGCGTAGCCACCCGTGGCTCCGGTGATTCCGACGATCTGGCGGTTAAGCTCTTGCCACATGCGCGCTGTGCTCATCGTCAACCCCACTGCGACTTCCACGACCCCCGCGGGGCGAGATTTGTTGGCGCACGCGCTTCGGAGTCGTCTTCAACTGACGATCGAGCACACCACCCACCGCGGCCATGGCGGCGAAATCGCGCAGGCGGCCGCCGAAGCCGGGGTGGACTTGATAGTTGTGCACGGCGGCGACGGGACGGTGAGTAATGTGGTCAACGGCTTACTCGGACCGCCCGGGCCATTGCCGACCGGCCACGTCCCAGCGGTTGCCGTTGTGCCAGGTGGTTCGGCCAACGTCCTGGCCCGCGCGCTGGGCATCTCATCCGACCCGGTCGTCGCCACCAACCAGCTTCTGGGGCTGCTCGACAAGTACGGGCATCAGCAGAACTGGCGGCGCATCAGCCTGATCGACTGCGGTGAGCGGTGGGCGGTGCTCAATGCGGGGATGGGCGTCGACGCCGAGGTGGTCGCCGCGGTCGAAGCCCAACGGGCGAAAGGCATCAAGGTCACTCCGTTGCGGTATTGGCGCGTGGCGACACCTACCACAATCGCCTACGCGCGCCGTGAGCCGACATTGACGCTCCAGCTCCCTGACCGTGAACCCGTTTCTGGTGCGCATTTCGTCTGGGTGACCAATACCAATCCGTGGACCTACAGCAACAACCGTCCGATCTGGACCAATCCGAATTGCACCTTCGAGACGGGCCTGGGGGTGTTCGCGCTCACCGGGATGAAGGTGATTCCCACGCTGAGGTTGCTGCGCCAGATGCTGTCCAAACGGCCGAAGCTGGAGTCTAAGCACCTTGTCCGCGACGACGATGCGGCTTGCCTGACGGTCACCTGCAGCGGCCCGCCGATCGCGAGCCAGTTCGACGGCGACTACCTCGGCCTGCGCGAGCGCATGACGTTCCGGGCGGTGCCCGACGCGCTAGCCGTGGTCGCCCCATCCCCAAAAAACGATTCTGACCTGCAGCGATAAGACGGCCGCCGAATGGCGTGCGCAGATCAGGCTTTAGCGAGTACAAAGGTTTATGGGTTTCCTCAGCAGATCGTCGAAGTGAGATTGCCCACGTGCTGACGTGGGACTATTGACATCTGTTGAGCCTATGAAACGATCAAACGATCGCGTGCAACGGTACGGAAACATTTGTTGTGCCCGCGTTAACAGCCGAAGAACACCTGTGCGTAGTGCTGCGCACATAGTGAGGAGTAACGACGTATGGATTGGCGCCACAAGGCGGTGTGTCGCGACGAGGATCCGGAGCTGTTCTTTCCGGTGGGGAACAGCGGGCCGGCGCTCGCGCAGATCGCTGACGCGAAACTGGTCTGTAACCGCTGCCCGGTGACCACGGAGTGTCTCGCCTGGGCTCTGGAAACGGGCCAGGACTCCGGTGTGTGGGGCGGAATGAGCGAAGACGAGCGGCGTGCGCTCAAGCGTCGCAACGCCCGGACGAAGGCACGAAGCGGAGTCTGACCGAATTTTCGGGATTGCGGCCTCGACAAATGTCGGGGCCGCAATATTGCGTGCCGGGTTATTGGGCTAGCCGCGCGCGCCGACCGATCGGGACGCGCAGTACCACGTCGGTGCCGCCAGTGGTCGCCGCCTGCATGTGCAGTGAGCCGTCCAGTTCGGCCGACACGAGTGTCCGCACGATCTGCAGGCCCAGCCGGTCCGAGGCTTCCAGGCTGAACCCGTCCGGCAGGCCACGGCCGTTGTCGTGGACAACCACGTCCAACCAGCGCGCCGACCGCTCAGCATGAATGGTCACGCACCCTTGCCCCGCGTCCGGTTCGAAGGCGTGCTCGATTGCGTTTTGCACCAGTTCGGTGATGACCATGATCAGCGCGGTGGCGCGGTCGGAATCCAGCACTCCCAGCGCGCCAACCCGATTGACCCGGATCGGGGTATCCACGCTGGCCACGTCGTTCATGATGGGCAGGATCCGGTCGATCACCTCATCGAGGTTGACCTCCTCGTCTACGGACATCGACAGCGCGTCGTGCACCAACGCGATCGACGACACCCGGCGCACCGACTCCAGCAGAGCTTCACGCCCCTCGGGGTTGGTCGTCCGGCGTGCCTGCAGCCGTAGCAGCGCCGCGACGGTTTGCAGGTTGTTCTTCACCCGATGGTGAATCTCGCGAATCGTGGCGTCCTTAGACATCAGTGCGCGGTCTCGGCGCTTGACCTCGGTGACGTCGCGGATCAGCACCGCAGCGCCGGCTGCCCACCCGTGCACGACCAGCGGCAGCGTCCGCAGCAGCACCGTGGCGCCGCCGGCGTCTACCTCGATCCGCATGCTGGCGCCGCCGGTCAGCGAGTCGCGCACATGATCGGCCAGTTCCTGCGCCTCGAATGGATCGGAGATCAACGGGCGGGTGACCTCAATGAGGTTGTGGCCCTTCAATTCTGACGTCAGTCCCATCCGATGGTAGGCCGACAAAGCGTTGGGGCTGGCATAGGAAACGACGCCGTCGTTGTCGAGCCGGATGAAGCCGTCACCGGCTCGGGGGCTGGAGCGTGCCATCGCAACGTCGCCGACGTTGGGGAACGTGCCCTCGGAGAGCATGTGGACAAGATCAGCGGCGCAGTCCAAATACGCGGTCTCCAGCGGGCTCGACTTGCGGTTGGCCGCCAGAGCTGTTTGGTGTGTGAGCACCGCTACCACGCGTTCGCCGTATCGCACCGGCACCGCTTCGACGTTCAAGCCAGTCTGCTGCCATGAAAAATGTTGTCCTGCAGCATTTTCCCGACTGATAGTTCCGGACGAGAATGCCGCGGCGACCAGCGGCAGCTGCTCGGCGGGAACCACCGTGCCGACGGCGTCGGACAGCAGCACGGTGGGAGCGGTGTTCGGCCGGCATTGCGCGACGCACACCAGCGCGCCGTCGTCGCGGCGCACCCACATCAGATAATCCGCAAACGACAGGTCAGCCAGCAGCTGCCACTCCCCGACGACCGCGTGGAGGTGGTCGACGGCATTGCCCGGCAGCACAGTGTGTTCGGCAAGCAGGTCACCGAGAGTCGACATCTCTTACTCGCGAACAAGTTCCGGATTGCAACGATTGAACGCGTCGACGCCTAACTGATCACCGCAATGAGATCCCCGGCCTGGATCACGTCGCCCACTGACACGCTGACTTTGCTGATCGTGCCGGCGACTTCGGCCAGGACCGGAATCTCCATCTTCATCGACTCGAGCAATACCAGGGTGTCCCCTTCGCCGATTTGATCGCCCTCGTTGACCATGACTTCCAGCACGCTGGCCACGATCTCCGCCCGGACGTCCTCGGCCATCATCACCCCGTTCATCGCTTAGCCGATGGTTGCGCAATCTCGCCGCTCCATCGAACCACAATCGGTCGCCGTCGGTGCGTTGGAGTAAGCCCCGGCGGCCGCAGGCGCCGCGAGAGTAAGCAAACCCGAAGGTTACTAAGCGAATCTATAGAGTTCGTTCCGTGATCGTGTCGTGTTCCCGCTGTGACTATTGAGCTGAATCGTTACCAAAGTGATTTCTGTGTCGGAAGCACATTCCGCGGCTCAAGAGTTAGGAGTATCCGGATGTCCCTGAACGCGCATACGAACCCGCGGTCCCACACCCGAGTGACCCGTCTTACCGCTGGTGTAGGGCTCGCGCTGGCGACGGTCGGCGCGATCACGTTCGGCAACGGAGTCGCCGCCGCCGCGCCCGCGCCTGTGCTGGTCGACGATCCCGCTCCGGCTCCCGTCGCGGACCCGACTTCCGCTGTCAATGCGGCCAACACGATTTTCGGCGTGCTGAATTCGCTGCTGAATTCGGTGCTGCCCGGCAGCGGTTCGCTCATTCCGGAAACCACGCCTGGCAGCACGCTGTCGCCCGGCGCCGGCAGTTACCCGAGCTCCTTATCGCCGAGCGGCGGCTACCCCGGTTCGCTGTTGCCGGGCCAAACGCCAGCGATGCCAGGGCAGACCAGCCCGCTATTGCCAGGCCAGACGCCCGGTGTGCCGAGCCAGACGCCCGGTTTGCCGGGACAAACCAGCCCGCTCTCGCCGGCGCAGGTTCCAGCCTCACCAGGGCAGACCAGCCCGCTCGCTCCGGGCCAAACGCCTGCCCTGCCGGGCCAGACCACCCCGCTGTCACCCGCGCAGACGCCTATCGTGCCGGGCCAGAGCACCTCGCTCTCACCGGTACAGAGCACTCCGGTGGTCTAGCTAGCCCGGTGGCAGCCGCCGACGGCCGCAATGAAAGACTGGGCCGAACGTCATAGCTGCAAGGAGGTTCCGGCATGGCCAAGCGTGGCCGCAAAAAGCGCGACCGCAAGCACAGCAAGGCCAACCACGGCAAGCGGCCCAACGCGGGCGGCTAGCTGCGGAAGATGGTGGTCCGGCTGATCTCCAGCCGCAGCCGCTCCCGCAGGTGCTCCGGGGCCTTCTCGCCTTTGCACTTGCGGGCTATCAGCGCTTTGATCCGCTCTTCGAGCCCGTAATGCCGTAGGCATTCGGGGCAAGCCTCGAGGTGTTCGCGCAGCTTCTCCCGGGCTTCTGGGGTGCATTCGCCGTCAAGTAGCGTCCAGATCTCGGCGATCACTTGCCTGCAGTCGGCGTACATGTCCCGATCGCTACCGCCTCCGGAGCAGGAGTAGCCGCTCACGACGACACCTCCTCAGCTGCCTGATCACCGCGTACGAAGCCGCGCTCCTTGGCCACATTGGCCAACAATCCACGCAGCTGACGCCTGCCGCGGTGCAGCCGCGACATCACCGTCCCGATCGGCGTATCCATGATTTCGGCGATCTCCTTGTACGGGAAACCTTCGACGTCGGCGTAGTACACCGCCATCCGGAACTCTTCAGGCAACGCCTGCAGTGCTTCCTTGATCTCGGTGTCGGGTAGCGCCTCAAGGGCTTCCACCTCTGCCGAGCGCAGGCCGATCGACGAGTGCTCGGCGTTGGCGGCGAGCTGCCAGTCGGTGATTTCCTCGGTCGGATACTGCGCGGGCTGACGCTGCTTCTTGCGGTAGTTGTTGATGTAGGTGTTGGTCAGGATGCGATACAGCCAGGCCTTGAGATTGGTGCCCTCGCGGAACGACCGAAACCCCGCGTACGCCTTGACCATCGTTTCTTGAAGCAGATCCTCGGCGTCGGCAGGATTGCGGGTCAGGCGTAACGCACCGCCGTAGAGCTGGTCCAACAACGGAATCGCGTCGCGTTCAAAGCGCGCCGTCAGCTCTTCGTCTGTCTCGTCGGATCGGACGGGCCCCGACGGCTCTTCGATCGGCTCCTCGATCTCCGCCGTCTCCCGTTCGGTCGCGTCGTCGCTGTCGGCCATCTTGGTTAGCACAGTCCCTTCTGCCACGGTGTCACCGAATAGCCCCGACAGCGACACCTGACGCTCGAGGCAGCGAGCCCGCTGCTCTTCGCCCAGCAGGCTCATCGCCGCTGACACCCGACGCCCCTCCTCCCAATCTAGAGGTTGTGACAGACAAACTGTTCTTCGGCGGCTCCGGCCTGGCCGCGAGCTGCGCCACAGATGAACCGCATCAGTCAACAGCATTAAGCATTCCGCTATTTCCGGTGTCGTATTTCGCCTCAATCGCTCAAATCCGGACCGCTGGCCGAGGACCGTCGCAGCGGGGTTAATGTGACGCCATGTCCCTCTCCGGTAAGACCATGTTCATTTCGGGTGCCAGCCGCGGAATCGGCCTCGCGATCGCCAAGCGGGCGGCACGCGACGGCGCCAACATCGCGCTGATCGCCAAGACCGCCGAACCGCACCCGAAGCTGCCGGGCACCGTCTACACCGCCGCCAAGGAGATCGAGGAGGCGGGCGGCAAGGCGCTGCCGATCGTCGGCGACATCCGCGACGGCGACGCGGTGGCCGCAGCGGTAGCCCAAACCGTGGAGCAGTTCGGCGGCATCGACATCTGCGTCAACAACGCGTCGGCGATCAACCTCGGATCCATCAAAGAGGTGCCGCTGAAGCGCTTCGACCTGATGAACGGCATCCAGGTGCGCGGCACCTACGCGGTGTCGCAGGCATGTATCCCGCACATGACGGGCCGGGAGAACCCGCACATCTTGACGCTGTCGCCGCCGGTGCTGCTCGACCCCAAGTGGCTCAAGCCGACTCCGTACATGATGGCCAAGTTCGGGATGACGCTGTGCGCGCTGGGCATGGCCGAAGAGCTGCGCGACGACGGCATCGCGTCCAACACGCTGTGGCCGCGCACGCTGGTGGCCACTGCCGCGGTGCAGAACCTGTTCGGCGGCGATGAGGCGATGGCCCAGTCGCGCAAGCCCGAGGTCTATGCCGACGCGGCCTACGTCATCCTCAACAAACCCGCCACCGAGTTCACGGGCAACACCCTGTTCTGTGAGGACGTGCTGGTCGACGCGGGGGTGACCGACCTGTCGGTATACGACTGCACACCGGGCGCCAACCTCCAGGTCGACCTATGGGTGGAAACCCCCAACCCGCCCGGCTACCGCGCGCCGTAAGGGGTCTACAGCAGAGTTGGCTGCTCGGGTTGCGGTTCGGCCGGCTCGAGCAGCTCGGGTCCGTTGTTGCGCACGTTGTTGACCAACGTCGATATCTCACGCATGCGGATGCCGCGCACATCGGGCGGGCTT
>NZ_DASRBZ010000231.1:0-2029 GCF_035653355.1 Mycobacterium sp.
TTCAAGACAGACGGCTGCCAGCCGTGGCAGAAGAACGACGCGGCAACCGTCGACCCCGGCAAGTCCCCGGCAGAAGTCAAAACCCAGCTCGACATCATCAGCGCTATCGTCGGCCCGCACGGCGGGCCACAACCGCCGAAGCCCTGATCAGGGCTCTACAACCGCGGACCAACTTGGAGACCGTCGAGTACGCCCCCGGCCGTCTGGTCGATCTTTTCGGCGATCCCGGACAAACCACCGTACTGATGTGGCATGGCCAGCAGACCAATGCTCGCGCTGCCATGCGCCCACTTGCTGACCTGGTTGCCCGGAACAGGCTTCATGTGGTGGTGCCTGACTGGAATTCGCACGCTGAAGACGGCGGACGTAGCGATCTGCTGCAGTCGCTGCAGTTCGCCCGAGACCGTGCCGCAGAGCCTGACCAACTCGTGCTCGTCGGCTGGTCGATGGGAGCGGTCGCAGCGGCCGCGTCGACCATTCACGCGCGAGACCTCGGTATACGGCTGGCCCACACTGTATGCCTTGCCGGCGCGTTCATGGTCCCCGACCCGATCTTCGGTAAAGACCTCGACCCCACGCTGCAAGGCAACTCCGACCGTCCGCCGTTCACCTTGCTACACGGCGTTGACGACGACGTGGTCCCGGTGGCTGCGAGCCGGGCTTTCGCCTCGCTTCTCGAGCAGCACCAGTGGCCGGTCGAGGCGGTCGAGCTTTCCGCCGACCATGGGTCTATCGCGGGCGCGACCTACGACCCGGCCGCCGATCGCTATTCGGCCGCCCAGGATCCTCGCACTTTGGCCGTCGCAACCGACGTGGCAGGCCGGATCGCGACCGCCGCTGGGCGTGCGGGCGACTCATAGAAGTGCGGCGAGAAATGCCAGCACAGCGACACACAACGCGACAATGCCGATTAGCACCAACAACGAGCCGGAGGCCGCCAACTTCTCGCCTTGGCCCGCCTCCTTGTTGATCAAGACGTTGACGGCTGTGGGAATGCGGTGAAAAAGATCTCCCCACCGCACCCGTGACGCGGCCCGCTTGACTCCCGTGGGATCGCTTTGTGTGCGGTCGTGCGGTGCCACCCCAACACCGTTGGTGAAAAGGATGAATCCGGCGGCGAATACCACGACGCCGGCCACGAGGAGCACCACCGCAACCCAGAGCATGCTGTCCTCCTCCACGTGCCGGGCGGATACTCGACTCTGCGTTGCACCGATGCGCCCTCTTTAAACGTCCCTCCTGAGGATGCGGCCTTAGCGGAGACGCCGTCCGAGTACGAAAGTTCGGCAGCGGGTACACAGCGCCGAGATCGGCGAAAGGTGACTGGCGATGCGAGTGGTCGTTGTCGGCGCGACCGGCAACATCGGTACCAGCCTCGTGGAGGTGCTTGCGTCCGATGAACAGATCGACACTATCGTCGGCATCGCCCGTCGCCGCCCGCAATGGCAGCCGCCAAAGACGACCTGGATTCAGGCGGACGTCTGCCACGACGACCTTGAGACACAGTTCCGCGGCGCTGACGCCGTCGTGCAGCTGGCCTGGATATTCCAGCCCACGCACGACGAGCTAGCGACCTGGCGCAACAACGTCCTGGGCAGCATCCGCGTCTTCGACGCCGTGGCCCGTGCCGGTGTGGGCGCGCTGGTATACGCCTCGTCGGTAGGCGCGTACTCCCCTGGGCCGCAAGACCGCCCGGTCGACGAGACCTGGCCTACTCACGCGCTCCCGACCGCGGCGTACGGGCGCGAGAAGTCGTATCTAGAGCGGGTGCTCGACACCTTCGAACGTGAGCATCCGGACATACGAGTCGTGCGACTTCGGCCCGGATTCATCTTCAAGCGCGAGTCGGCGTCCGAGCAGCGCCGCCTGTTCGCGGGTCCGCTGCTGCCCACCACGCTGGTGCGGCCGTCGCTGTTGCCCATCGTCCCGGACCTGCCCGGTCTGCGCCTACAGGCTCTGCACTCCGTCGACGCCGCGCATGCCTTCCGGCTGGCTGTCGTCCGCCCGGTACACGGTGCGTTCAACGTCG